>NZ_LR214001.1 GCF_900659865.1 Hyella patelloides LEGE 07179 | reverse complement strand
TCTCATTAGGGTCAGCGATTCTATTAATAACAGGAAATCGAAAAGATTAATCGAATCACCAAAAAGGAAAAACAATTATGAAACGCTCATTATTAGTATCTTTATCAGCTTTAGCTCTCTCTCTAGTAACTGCCCCTGCATTTGCCTCGGAAGTAGCTGCGGTTAATTCTCATTCCACTAACAACATTGTCGAAATTAGCCCTGTCGATTTAGTGAATCGTAGTTATCAAGGCTTTTTGGCTGACCAAGGGATTCCCAGTAATGGTGCTTTCAATCGAGCAGTTCACACTGGTCGAGTCACGGCTCAAGATTTAGTCAATGGTGCAATTGCTTCTGGCAGACTTGCTCCTGAGACCATCAACGACCGAGCTTATCTCAATCACGTCAACTCTCAACTACGTAACATAAATGACAACTAATACCAATTCTTAAAATTAATGAGATACTTGGTGGGTTGGGTTGAGGGACGAAGCCCAACCCCTATACTTCCCATTTTTGGGTTAATGCTTTGGCTAAAGCCTGTCCTCTGGGCTTTTTGCTATATACTCGATAATCGCGAATCAAGAGATTACTGACATTTAAATAGTTATCTTAATTAATATTGATATATCAATTATCGATAAAAGTGTTAGGATGGAAGTCGAGAATCAACAGATTAGCGATTAAGTTTTCATTCAGTATCTAAAGGTCTTTTCCGTAAAGTATTGAGCTATTTCTTGGACAATAATCCTGTCTCTCTAAACACAACACTCATTGAGAAGACGATTAATATCATGTCAATTTACGTAGGCAATTTATCTTACGAAGTTAATCAAGAAGACTTAAGTGAAGTCTTTGCAGAATATGGAACTGTAAAACGGGTTCATCTTCCTAGCGATCGCGAAACAGGTCGTAAGCGTGGATTTGCTTTTGTCGAAATGGAATCCGAAGCTAATGAAGATAAAGCTATTGAAGCTTTAGATGGAGCAGAATGGATGAACCGCGAACTAAAGGTTAATAAAGCCAAACCCCGCGAAGATAATAGAAACAGTGGTGGTCGTAGAAACAACCGTTTCTAAACTTCTTTAGTTAAATCAAAAAATTGAGGCTTCTGGAAATTAAGTGGATTAGTTCTGCATTTTTTTCTAGAGGCTTTTTTTTGTGATAGTCCTTAATTAAACTAATGTCTTGAAACTCTATAGCTGACATTCCGCAGATAATTTTCTCAAGGAAATAATTAAATGAATTTGCTTGAATATAGCCGTTTATAGCAATCGCCAATCTTCAAAAACACCAAATAATATATTTGTTCTTATTCTGTTTCTAAAATCGCTGTATTCTCTATCTCTTAAAGTGTGTAGACTAAATTGCTCAAAAAATCACGAAGAAATTAAATTTTTCTGCGGAATGTGAGCTATAGCGATTGCAGTGATTAATTAAATATAGATCATTTTATAAGTTGGTTTTTATCGGCGGATTTAGTCTTATTATCAAAAAATCCCTTAGCGACCAAAATTTCTCGTCTGCTAAACAAAAGCCAAAATTAAGCATATATACTCAGATCAAAAGTTTAAAACTAGATTAAACATCACAAGTTACTCAATTTGTTTCTGTAAGTTTTATTTATGGGACTGACGCATTGACAGAAAATCAAAAATCTGGATTTAGACAATTTAGTATAATTAAATACATTTTTTGCGGTTTTCAGAGGCGATCGCCTCGTCAAGATTCTTTCTGAATAATGAAATTTAGTTAATAAACACTAAGGTCAATTTATACAGTGCGTAAGTCCTAACTCATACATTTTGGGCATAGTAAGGAGAATAAGAAATGTTAACTATAAATCAGGCAGTTTTGGTTGTTGATGATGACCCTGATACTTTACTTTTAATCACAATGGGTCTCCAATTAAACCTTGATTGGACAATCATAACTGCTAATTCTGCTGAAGAAGGTATTTTTAAAGCGAAAGCGAACTATCCTGATGTCATTCTTTCTGATATAGATACGCCACAGATAAATGGTATGCAAATGCTACGTGCATTACGTGAGAATTCTGTCACCAAAAATATCCCCGTCATATTCTTTACAGGAATATGGAAGGAAATAAATGTACAGGAATATGCTCATCTTGGGGTCAAAACAGTAATTCCTAAGCCTTGTAATTTTCTAACTTTAGCGACCCATATAGTGCAAGCTGCAAATGTTATAGGAAAATGTAAAGCTCTGAGTAATACGCAGTAAAATAATAATCTAAGAAATCAGTGTAATACACGTTCTGATTTATCAAAAATTGATTTATATATTATCACTGCTTATTAAACATTGAAAAAACAATTTTACAGCATTGACTAGATTAACTACTCTTTAAAAGAGTAGCCTGTTGAGAAATTGAGCTGGCTAAATTAATATTAGAGGTGAGCTAAATAATTTATCCGAAATTATTTACAAGAACTACTTACTAATTTCGGACTGTGTTGCCTATTTAATTTTTTTAAAAATAAAGATGCTTCTTGGGGTTCTAGTAATATTTGCGGTTCTCCATTACATATCAATAACCATATATTAAATTCTTGTTCTTTTAGTAATATTTTTTTGCCACTTCTGGTAATTTCAATTGTCTGTTTATTATTGAAAGATTCATACATATTGCAGTTTAATAGCTTGGCTTGATTCAATAAGCTTTTTTTTAGTAACATTATTTTTTTACCTCTAGAGTATTACCTGGTCTGATTTCCTCAAAAAAATTGTGAATATTCGAATAAACTACTCGCAATTTCTTTTTAATTACTTGCCAACTAGACTTTAATTTCAAGATAGCTAAAAAAAGTGACAAACTAGTTGCTAACTACATAAATGAGTAAGTAAAATACTTCAAAATCTTACACATAAAGTCAGTTCACAAAATCCAAATAGTCATAATAGAAAATTTTTAGGTTAAGAGTATGGCTCGTAATTCTACAATAGCTCAAAGTACCCTTTATTTTGGCTAGGGAATGTTTTTCAATTTCTGTACTTGTATACTTGAACGTAGTGAAATAAATAGGAATAAATAAAAAAAACAGATATATCTTTGATTTCTTATCATAAATTATAGATAGTTTTTTCAAAGAAATTTAATATATCTGTCTCTTCCCAGATTTAAAACGTAAGTCACTGACTTGATTTTTAGCCCTATTCAGTCTTCAATTTTACTTATAAAAAGTGACAAAAAAGAGTAGTCAAATAACGTAATTATTCTATGAAATATATTGTCATACAGTTATTTAGTGGCTTTTGTTTAGCAGACGAGAAATTTTGGTCGATTCTTTCCTTCTAGTAAATTATGTTCTAACTGCGGTCACAAGTATCAGGACTTGCAGCTAAAAGAACGAGAATGGACGTGTAAATCTTGTGGTGCTAGACATCATCGAGATATCAACGCTAGCTATAACATTCGTGCTGAAGGAATAAGAATCACTGGGCTGGGACACAGCCCTCATGGAGATGGTGTCAGACTTCAGGCTTGTTCTGAAGCTACTATCTGTGAAGTGAGTACCACCTCAGTAGCTTAACGGCTGTTGAGAATCCCCCGATTTATCAGTGGGGTGCGATTCGTTCCTACGAAATCCTCTATTGAGGAGGGATGTAGGGCTTCTGTTAAGTAACCGAAAGGTAGAGTTCGCACTTTAATCCTTAACAGATGATAACTTGTATTTCTTCAAGGTGAGGCTAGTAACCTAGAACGCCAAGTCCTTGTCCTCTTGTGCGGAGGAAAAAGCCCTAAAGGACTCGCTTCGCATCGCACACAGCGTCCCCCTCGGCGACGAGAGTGAGAAGTTCCCTTATACCTGGGATGACAACCCAGATATAAAAGCGGGAGTGAAGACGAAAGAGCGATAATTGCTGAAAACGCCTAATCGTTAGCATGAGTTCTATAATCGACCTGGACTGAGATTACATCAAGGAAAAGGAAATCGTGGGGTAGAAAAACTAATCATCTACTGAACCATCTTAAGGACGTAGCAAGGGATATAAGCTAGAAGGATGAACACAGTCTAAGCTATTGACTAAACCACGTCATTGTAGAACAGGCTAAATTACTCCTGACAAGCCTGAACCAAAACGGTAACGAGAGGAGATTCTTAAGATTGCGTGTCTTAAGAATGTAGAAACACAACACTCTCCGTGGAAAAGGTAGCCATCCTAACTACTTCATGAACTTTAACCGATACAACAGGGAAAACCCTACAGAGTCTAGAAGATAAAGTCGAAATCTTTTAGTAAGCCAAGAGCAATCAAAGCCGAATTCTCTGGAGGGCAAAGGATGAGTGAGAAAGCGAATGCCTATCTGTAATGGATGGGATAGAGGTTCAAGATTTGCCTCTGACCGAAAGGAATAGCAGAATTCACTTGGGTCACATACGAAATTAAAACTTACCCAATTAAGGACTGAACTCGATGAAAAGTTGGATACTCTACCGAGTAAATGGACAAAGAGAAGAACTAGCAGACTGGAATCAGGTTAACTGGTCAAAAGTCTACAAAGTGATTAAATCCTTAAGAAAGCGGATATTTCGTGCCAGAAAACTTGGTCAATGGAAGCAACTAAGAAGATTGCAGAAATTGATGATGAAATCCTATGCCAATCTATTGCACCCCCAAAAAGAAAAGGTACTTGAGTTCTGCAAAGAACTCGGAAAGACGATTAAATCTTGTGGCTCATGGTCACAAGCAAATCTTATCACCAAATTAAATCCTAAACTGAGAGGTTTTGCCAACTACTATAGAGGTGTAGTTAGTAGCGATACTTTCAGCTACATAACCTATAGAATCTGGAAATATCTATGGAGATGGGCTAAAAGAAGGCATCCAATGAAATCAATTACATGGGTTAAAAATAGGTACTTTCCACGCCATAAAAACAGAGAATGGACATTTATGTGTTGGGATAAAGACTCTAGAGGAAATGAAAAAGAATTCATTCTCTTTGATGTGTCAACAACTCCAATAAGAAGACATATAAAAGTCAAAGGGAGTAACTCCCCCGACGACCCCAATCTCACAGAATACTGGAATAAACGTACAACCAAACAGGGCAAACAATTCTGGGCAAAAGGCTCTAAATACGAGCAAATAGCTAAAGAACAAAACTATAGATGTCCGATGTGCAATCAATTCCTATTCAACGGCGAAGAAATAGAAACTCATCACCTTGTACCAGTAAAAGAAGGCGGTTCTAACAACAGGGACAACCTTACACACCTACATAAAGCGTGTCATAAACAGGTACATGGTAAACAAGTAATTAAGGCTTGAAGTGTGGCTTGAGCCGTATGATACGAAAGTTGTCATGTACGGTTCTTAGAGGGGTGAGGACTGGTAACAGTCCAATCCTACTCGACTTTACGCAGCATCTCGTCGAGGAGATGTAAAACAAGTTAGAAAACTCCAAAAAACGTTAATGAGGTCATGGTCAAACAAGGTCTTATCTATCCGTCGGGTAACACAAGATAATCGTGGTAAAAAGACGGCAGGAGTGGACGGAGTAAAAGCACTGTCTCCAAAAGCACGTCTTCAACTCGAAGGACAACTCAAAATAACAGGTAAAAGTAGACCAACTCTTAGAGTTTGGATTCCAAAACCTGGGAAAGATGAGAAGCGTCCATTAGGAATACCCACAATGAAGGATAGAGCTTTGCAAGCGTTATTGAAACACGCTTTAGAGCCAGAATGGGAAGCTCATTTTGAGAAGAATTCCTACGGCTTCAGACCAGGACGTTCTTGTCACGATGCCATCAAGCAAATAAAAAACGCAATTCAGACTAAAGCCAAATTCGTGCTAGATGCTGATATTGCAAAATGCTTTGATAAAATCGACCACTTAGCCTTACTACAGAAGCTCGGTTACACGGGTAAATTCAGGCAACAAATAAAAGCCTGGTTAAAATCTGGAGCTTAACCCAATCATCCGAGGATGGGTAAATTATTATTCATTTTCAGATGCCCAAACAACAGGGATATTTTCAAAACAAGATTACCTCACAGTCCAAAAACTAAGAGCCTGGGGTCGTCACCGAACTGGTGACTGGGGAAAGGCGATTAAAAAATATTGGACAACTATTGGCAACAATAACTGGGTATTCGCAACCAAGAAAGGAAATGAAAATCCGCTTAGGTTATTGTCACATATTGAATTTGGAAGCAGTAGCATTGAGTATGTGAAAGTTAAAGGCGATGCTAGTCCATTTGATGGAAACCTAATTTATTGGAGTACCAGGATGGGGCGTAGCCCTGATATGCCGTCTCGAAAAGCATCATTGCTTAAGAGACAAAAAGGTATCTGTCCCTGGTGTTGCCGACACTTCCGTGAAGGAGATGTACTAGAAACTGACCACAATATTCCTCGCGCCCTCGGTGGCAAAGATGAATATAATAATCTACAACTCTTACACGGTCATTGCCATGACGATAAAACTGCCTTGGATTTGGTATTCATTAGAAATCAAAGATTCATGAAATACATGGACAACATCAACCAAACACTAGCCAAATATAACTGGTTCTGGGATGAAAATGATTTACTAATAATTACAAGCTAAGGTAGGATGTCCCACCTGACAATGGGAAATATGTTGAGTAGCCGAGTGAAGGGAAATCTTTCACGCTCGGTTTCGGACGGGAGGGGTGTAGTGGTAACACTCACCTCGACCCTAATAGGATGTCAACACAAGGAACTACGAAAGAGTATCGAGTTAGCCTTAAACCTGGTAAGTATTGGATTAGTTGTCCTCTAAATCCTACTCCAGATTATCCTTTAACAGTATATTAAACATATTAATAATGGCATTAAAACTCAAATGAATTATGTTAGATAACTTTCTGGGAAATGAGCAACAACAACTATTAAACGAAACTTCATTTTGTGAAAATTGGCTGGTTGACAGTGATAGCATTTGTAAACCTTATTTTTCTGAAGAAGAACCAATATTTCCCGAACCCTATAGACTTTATCGTTTTTTGACCGATCTAGAAACTGTTTTAGCCTCAATTCCCGATGATAATCGAAGAATTCAAGCCATTATTCCTTTGGTAAGACAATTACTATATAGTTCATCTTGGCTCCATACAAATTATATAGAACCATCTCCTAAAGTTGCTTGGTCAGTTAAAATGCTTTACCAAGAGCCAGATTATCCGATCACTGTGCAAACTGTAGCCTGGTTGCCAGGAAAAATGTCTCCTATTCATAATCATGCTACTTGGGGAATTGTTGCTCTAATTAGTGGACAAGAAAAAAATACTTTTTGGCGACGCTCACCTGATTCTCAAAATCAAAATCGCATCGAACAAGTAGGGGAACATATATTAACACCTGGGGATATTATTGGTTTTATGCCCGATGCCATTCATAGTGTAGAGCCTTTAGGAAATGAGCCAACTATTACTTTTAATATTTACGGTGTAACGGATTTCGCTCGCCGATATGAGTTCGATCCTGTCAAACATACAGCTAAAAATTTTTAACGTTAAATAAACTTTTTGACTAAAAATTATTCATAATGCAGGCGTTGCTCAACCAAGCTATGATAATAAAAATATAGTTTTACCCCTTAAATTAGTAACGCCAAAATGCGTATTGTCATCCAACGAGTCAAGTCGTCTTCTGTTACTGTGAATGAAAAAATTATTGGCAAAATTGGCAGAGGTTTAAACTTATTGGTAGGAATTGCACCTACAGATACAGAACCAGAAATAGATTGGATGGTACGCAAATGCCTTGATTTGAGATTATTTCCTGAAGATACTGATAGTAGTAAATGGGAAAAGTCTGTTGTAGATATTCAAGGAGAATTGTTAGTAGTTAGTCAGTTTACTCTTTATGGTGATTGCCGTAAAGGTCGTCGTCCTTCTTTTAGTAAATCAGCGTCTCCTGATGTGGCAGAATTACTCTATGAACAATTTGTCAGTAAGTTACAACAAAGTGGTTTAAAAGTAGCTACGGGAAAGTTCGGCGCAATGATGGAAGTCAGTATTGAAAATGATGGTCCTGTTACTTTATTGTTAGAGCGAGAACATAACTAATATTTGTATGATTAAAACTAACCTCTAGTTAAACGAACATGATCCATAATGCGACTCTTTTGGGTTTGCTTATTACCAGAATTAAGATTATAGTTTCCTAAACTTCTTTCTAAATGCTCTTTACGACTTTTTTGACTGTTAGAAAGCAGAGCATCCTTATTTTCAGAATTATAATTTTGAGGTAAACGGGGAAAATAAACCTTACCGCCAGAACTTTTTGCTAAATGTTCTCTAATGCGTTTTTGGCGATCACTATACATACTCAACTCCACTTGATAGTTTAAATAAAATTATTGATTACATTGTGACCCATTTGTTACAAAATAGCTTTTAAATGAAGTCAGAATTTTAGAAATAGAAACATAATTACTTTAAATAAGTTCTCAGAAAAAAGGTGAAATTATTGATTTTTTAAAAGATGTCAATAAATATAAAAGTAATTGGATATACCTTTAATTTTCCAGTTTCTTTATTTCGAGTAGAATTATGTTTCTTCTTAATTCCCAGAATGTTTTTAATTATTTAGGCGATCGCAATTTCTGTGATTCCTCAGAACAAAGTTTCAGTAAAGTCGAACCTCTTGCAGCGAAAAACTTCAATTTATTAATCACTTTTCCCGATAAACGCAAGCTGCTAGTGAAGCAAGAAAGGCAAAATCTTGAAGGAAAAGCAGCAGGTGAATTTAAAATTGAATATCGCATACAAGAGTGGTTACAAAGATTTCCTGAAGTAAAAAATCTTGATTCTGTTCTTCCAGAATTACTTCACTTCGATCGGGATAATGCCATCATGGTTTTTAAATACCTAGATGATTATCAAGATTTAAGCAAATTTTATCTCCAAGAAAGTAGTTTTGCCATTAAAATTGCCAGTACTATCGGTACTCTTTTAGCAACTATTCATCGCCATTCTTACGAACAAGACAACCATCGACAGTTTTTCCTGAATGAGGAAAATAGTCAAGTTGCAAATCAAGTTCCTCAATTAATCAGAGGCTTAGAGAGAATAACACCTGAAATATTTGGTGCTATACCTGCCGATGGCTTAAAGTTCTTTGCCCTATATCAAAAATACGATAGTTTGGGAGTTGCGATCGTAAATTTAGGTGCAGCTTTTACTCCTTCTTGTCTAACTCATAACGATCTGAAACTAAACAACATTCTGTTACACACAGATTGGCAGCAAACTGATGACAGCATTATCAGAATAATAGACTGGGAACGCTCTGGCTGGGGCGATCCTGCATTTGATTTAGGAACTCTCTTTGCCAGTTACATTCAAAAGTGGCTGGGTAGTCTAGTTATGAGCAAATCTTTGAGTATCGAAGAATCTCTGAGTTTGGCGGTGACACCTTTAGAACAGCTTCAGCCTTCTATTGCTGCATTAACAAAAGCCTATCTGAATACTTTTTCTGAAATTTTAGAACACCGCCCCGACTTCTTACAAATAGTAGTGCAGTTTGCTGGTTTTGGTTTAATCCAACAGATTCAAGCAATGATTCAATATCAAAAATCCTTTGGCAATATGGGGATAGCCATGCTTCAAGTGGCTAAATCTTTATTATGTCGTCCAGAGCGATCTATGCCGACTCTTTTTGGTAAGGCGATTGTGGAAATAGCTCAACTTTGTACTGCTGCTTAAACTATTATTTTAGGAACAAAATTATGACACAATTACTAAAATCTCCTCAGTCTCTAATCGATCATTGCTCCAATCGTCTACAAACTGTTCTCGAAGATATGGTTAATCAGATTGAAATTAGAGCGGATTTTTCTGTTCGTCACCCTGACTACAAACCATTGGAACTTCCTGAAGCAGCTATAACTAGATTTCAAAATATGCCCGAACAAATGCAACAAAAATATCTTAGTCTACAACTGCGAAGTTTTCTCTATGGTATTTACTACAGTGGTTCGATGCGGAAGGCTTTAGCATTAGACTCAGAAGACAATAATCTACCTTTAGATTTGGAAAATAACACTGTCTTAGGAGTAGATTTAGAATTTTATAACCGCATACACAATAGTAATAGTGGACAAGGTTATTTCGAGCCTGGTTGGTCGATTCTTAAAGAAGAAGAAGATGGTAGCTTAGTAGTAAAGAAGGGCAGTTTAAAACTGCATATAGAGCGCGATCGACATCTGCAACCTAGGGAACAGAATAGTTTAGTTGGCGATAAAGTAGCAATTAAAATGCCTAAAAATTGCGTGCAGAATGGCTTTTATGTATCTGTTGGCAATGCTAGAGGCAATCTAGGAAAAGAGGCATCAAAGTTGGTCAGAATTTACTTTAACTTGACTCCTGACGGTGCAGTAAGAGTAATGGATAGTTTAACCCAGCAACTAAATGAGCAAGGTATTCCTTTCGATTTTAAGGTTCTATACAATCCCCAGGATTATCAGCGTCATGACTCAGGAGTTTTGTATTTTGATAAGAGTAACTACGAAGTGGTTCACCAAATCTTACAGCAGGTATATCAAGAACATCATTCTCATTTCAAGGCTGACGTTCCTCTTTTTACTTTGCAATTAGCACCAGGTTTAGCATTAGCAGAAGAACCAGATCAAAAATTTGCCGAAAAAGAAAGTTTTGGCATGAATCGCTGTCAAATTATCGCTAATGGCTTACTAGCAGCTTGGTATCAAAATAAAAATTTGCCTGAAGAAAAAATGCAATGTATTTTTGAACAATTTACGCTTTCAGGTATTGACTTAAAACATACTTATCTGAATGCAGAGGCTAAAAATATCTATTCAACTTTCCCTACTTTATAGCAGAGATAAGGTAACAATCTAATTTTATTAAAAAATTACTGATATTTAACTATATATTCATTAGTAAAGATATTAGTGAAAAATTATCTCTATTTCAGTTTAATAAAAATATTAGGCTGATTTTTTTTTAGTTTTTATATTGTATTTATTTCTTTCAGGAATATAAATGCTTTAATTTTTTTTGTAGTGAAAATAATAGCAGCAGTGATTAATGAAATTTAAAAACGATCAATAAATAAAAGAGAATAGATCATATAATTATTTTCATTATAAATCTTAGTAAAATATTTATCATAAAAATATCAAGAAAATATATTAATTAAGTTCTTTTTATTCGACAAGAAAACAGATATTTATTGTTTGTTTATGTATGATTAATTCAGGGGTTAAAAATTA
>NZ_LR214000.1 GCF_900659865.1 Hyella patelloides LEGE 07179 | reverse complement strand
TCGTGCTATCGTATCATGAGATGGAATCCCGTTCGGCAATTCTAAAAAGGATTTGAACCAATCATATTTACAGTGACCAAATAATTCTATATCAGACCAGGTTTCTGCGACACTAATTACTGCACAAAGAGTAATAGTAATAATATCAATCAACTGATGTAGCTTAGTTCTATCTAATCTCGGAGCTTTGATAGATGAAAAATGTTCTTCTATTGTAGTTTTTGGTCTTAGTTTCATGACTAAAGATAGCCAAAATTAAGTTTGATAATTGGGTCATCATATCATCAATTCTAAGAACTAATTCTGTCTTCAATTAATTGTTAATTTTACTGAATTTATCATGTTTTTACTCGGGATCGCGTCGTTAAAAAGAAGCACTTCATACTACTACTCTTCTTTTTTGACTTTTATCCTTTCTTTCTTCAATTATCTGTTTTCGCTCAATTTAAGATGCGTTTGCCCTGTCTATCCAAGGTTAGAATGATTGGTTCTGTTGATAGAGGCTGATAATCAATAGTAAAAAATGCTATCGCGTTAGATTAACGATCGCGTTTTAGATCGTAAATAACTTTATCAGCTAACCAATTGGGAGAACGACCAGGATTTCTGGCTAATGTACCAGATAAAAGACGATTGGCTGTTTGTCGATCATTTACAAGTCTGAGTAATTCCTTACGTAGTTTAGGTTTAGTGCGATCGAGTAAAGGAGCATTATGGTTACTTACCGCAGGTATAGAGTTAACCAAAGAAGGTTTATAAGCGCGAGTTACATGATAACCAATAACACCAGTACCTACTGCCAAACCAGTAATACCAACAATAGTTTTAAAATCGTCTGTAGGTTCGGGATCTCTATAGCGATCGCCATAACTATCAAAATTCTGGCTTAAAATTAATTCGGTGCTATCAGATTCGTTAACCAAATTATCTTCATTGGCGCGAACGGGTAACGCCATCAAGCTACTAGCAATGCTCGTACTAATTAATGTTGTCAGGATTGTTTTTAAAGTGAATATCTTGTTCATATTGATCGATCGTCGATTTGTCTTTACATATATTTTGACGATCAAATATGACAACAAAATGTCATAGATGCGATAAAAATTAAGAATTGGGAATTACTGCAACTGCATCAATTTCAAACAACATTTCATCACTTGCCAGTCTAGGTACAGGAATAAGAGTGCTGGCTGGCTTATGATTTAACCAAAAAGATTTTCTCTGGGCAGAAATTAAACGTAGTTTTTCTTCATTGTGATTGACTGAAAGAATTGTAATTTTTACCACATCTTCTGGAGTAGCTCCTACTGCTGTAAGTGCTGTTCGTAAATTGGCAAATGCTTGTTTTAATTGAGTCGCAAAGTTACCATACTTTCCGTTTTCATCTGCCCCTCCTTGTCCTGCTATGTAAACAAGTTTTGCCCCAGATGGCACAACAACAGCTTGAGTATATCCATAGTCAGATGGATCGTTAAGTCCAGGTGGATTCATAAATTGCATTGGCAAGAGCCTCTTGATACAGTTGCTTTTCTGAGTATTTTTTCAGTCTACGAGTTATACCAATTCTTCTTCACTAGCTAGATACATAGCACATTATTTTTTCTTCAGAAAAAAGATTAAAACGATTGTTTACAATAACTCGGTGACTTTTTAATCTTTTTAAGCGATCGCCTTATTAGAAGTCTATTGTAGATACAATCCTGACACTACAAAAAAGGCAATGAGAGTTGAAGAAATCAAGCCAAAGATAATTGCCATACATAGAGGAAACCACTTGTCTTCGCTAAATGCTAGGGGAAGTAAATCGATTACTGTAGTTAAGCTGGTGGTTAAGATGGAGCGAATGCGATCGCTTTTTACTTTGAGCCAATCTACAATGACCGAAAACCAAACTTTATGATTAATTGACTGTTGCTAGTAAAAAGCGATATTATCTACTGTTTGATTAAATACTAATCATCATCAATATCTTTCACTTGAAATAGCTCATATTTTTTTTGCCAGATTCTTTCAGACATTCTTGTGTAAAGATTATCTATTTCATCTTGATTAAAAATACCTTTATCAACTAAACTCTCCATTAATATTTCTGTCATTGCCTGATTTTCCGTCATTTTATGAATTGCTTTTCCCAAAACACTACCAGGTGATAAGTTTTTATTTTTCTTACTATTTATCTCCTCTAATCGAATTTCATGCTTTATTTGATTTTCATTTTTAGACCAGTAACTTAGTCTTAAAACCATTGATCGAGGTTGATCGTCAATACCATATCTTATTACTTCAAGCTCTTCACCCATTTCGATATCGTTTTTGATCTTTTTTTGATCTTCCTCATTAACATGAACCTTGGCATTTATGTGAAGATTATCATTTTGAAAATATTCCTCATATGAATAAGGCTTAAGGATCATATCACCTATTTTTAAGGAAGTAGCTTGAAGAGGTTCAATCTCTTCAATATCAATTTTGTAATTGCATAATGGAGAATCTTGAGTATGGCTAGAAGAATAATTGCCTATTTTCCAGTATTTCACTATGTTATTAGCTTCTTTATTGGAGATTATAGAAGTTTTGTTCGCATTGCTAAGTATTGAGTTGAATTCTTTGCGTGAATTACCACCTCTGACTTTCGTTTGTATCTTTAATTTTTGTACAGTTTTTCTAGAATGTTTAGATTGATAATTACTTGTTTCTAAGATTTTGCAATCTAAAGTTACTTCACCAAAATTAAATATCATAGTTGTTAGTAACGACTAAAAGTTTAAGATTAAATGCTCAGATTGAAAACTCAATATACTTGCATTCCTGATTGATGTTAACAAATGGCTAGTATAAATGCACTTATCGATCTATGTGGATTTCCGCACCTTGATTCCACAGCCCCACATTTTAACTCTCCTGAGAGATCGCTTTATTAGAAGTCAACTGTAAATATAAACCTGGGACTACGAAAAAGGCAATCAAAGTTGAAGAAACTAGACCAAAGATAATTGCCATACAGAGAGGAAACCACTTGGCTTCGCTAAATGCCAGGGGTAATAAGCCGATTACAGTGGTTAAACTGGTAGTCAGAATCGGACGCAGGCGATCGCTCGAACCAAATGCCGCAGCATTACGAACATCCATCCCTTCTTGACGACGGGCATTCATGCGATCGACCATAAAGATAGCGTTGTTAACTACAATTCCTGTGAGAGAAATGACCCCAATCATGGCAGGGAAGGAGAAGGGAATATTAAACAACCAGAAGCCGACAAATAAACCAATGGTGGCAAAGGGGATAGTCAGCATAATGATAAATGGCTGAGTATAGGAGGCAAACTGTAAAACCAACAGGGCAAAGACTAAGAAAATAGCAACGATGAGCATGATTCCTGCCGAACCAAAGGTTTCAGAGCTGGTTTCTGCATCTCCACCAAATTTATATTGATAGCCTTGAGACCAACCTTCCTGCATTTTGTCTAGTTTGGGCTGTAGTTGAACCAAAATGTCGCTATCATAGATGCCTGTACCTGGTATATTTTTGGCTAACACAGTAACGGTACGGATTGTATTGCGATGGTTTATGGAAAGAGGGACTAAATCTTGCTTTAAGTCCAATACTGAGTCGGCAGAGATGACTTTTCCTTGCGGCGTAATTACCCGCATCATGGCAAACTCATCTTCGCGGGAAGGGCCACCCACTGCCCCATCTTGGGAAGGCCAAGCAGAACTAAGTTGAATTTTGAGATCTTCTTCGCCACTACCGATGGGAAATTCACCAATCTCCGTATCGATGAAGAGAGATCGCCCTTGCCAAGCGACTTCATTCTGACTCAAACCGTAAAAATCTAAAGCTTCTCGTCGCGGTGAATATTTGTAATCGGTTTGTAAACCGCCGAGATCGTCGCGGACATCCATTGTGCCAGGAATTTCTCTCAGGGCTTGCTGTACCTGTGCCGACATTTCCCGTAGTACGTCCATATCTGCACCGCTTAACTCTACCTGGATCGGGTCGAAAGTATCCCCTGTTTTTTGATACTGCATTGCCAGGGTAGAGTCTGGATAATTGTCTAAAATTTGGGCTAGTTCTTCCCGCAATTCCTTAACATAGATGTAAGAAGGCTTGGTGCGTCGATCTGCGGTAGTAAAGATTGCCGAAAAACCGACAAAATAATCAGCAGTTTCGGGTTTTATTTCTCCCGAACTAATTAAATCGCTTCGTTTACCGACTAACTTAATTGAACTAGCAAATACCTTATTACCATTGGGGTCGCTGTAGTTACGAATCTTGGCACCGATTTCGTCGGCAACAGCTTGAGAACGTTCAATGGTGGTAGTAGGAGCTAATTCGACATTAATACTAAGTTTGCGTTGGTCGCTGTCAGGAAAGAGAGTAAAAGATAACTGGGAAGCCAAAACTAAACTAAATACCAACAGAGCAACTGTCCCCATCGTCCAAAGACGGGCTATCTTACGATTGCGGACGGTATTATTTAAAGTCCAATTAGTAAATTTCTCCGTAGCAGTGACGGTCAGGCGATCGATAAAAGTAGCTTTGTTATCCGCCTTAACATTGCCTAGGAGAAACTTAGATAGAGGGACAATAATCAACAGGGCAATAACATAGCTGAGAACCAGACAAACAATCGCACTGAGAGGAATTAAGCGGACAAATTTACCCATCGACCCAGAGATTGCCATCAAGGGAGCCATGGCTAAAATAGTGGTTAGCTGTCCCGCTAAAGCAGGAATAGCATTAGCCCTAACGGTTTGAATTGCTGCACGATTAAAACTGAGCTTTTGGACAAAAATACCATCATGAATTCCTTCTAAGATGACAATAAAGACATCCACCATCAAACCGAGAGCCAGAATCATCCCCACCAGCACCATGTTGTTAAGGGTTTGACCACCCAACCAGAGAACCAGGATTGCCCCCAGGAAAGTTAAGGGAATTGCTAAACCTGCGATCGCTGCTTCTTTCCAAGTCAGGGCAAATAAGAGAATGATAAAGACACAAATGGAAGCTTGGAGGACATTATTACCCAGATTAAAGAGATCGTTATTGATATATTCCCCATCATTATTAATGACTTTGTACTCCATTCCTTGAGGCCAGAGATTGGGGTCTTGTTTGGTTTGCTTGATCGCGGCGAGTGAATCAGTAATGACTTTAATCGAATCTGTCCCAGGAACTTTCACCACATCCACATTAATGGTTTGGACAAACTCCTCTCCCTGCCAGCTAAAAGCAGCGCGATTGGTTTCCCGTTCTAAATCCCGTCGAACTTCCGCCACTTCCTCCAAACGCACCACTCGATTTTCATTCAGGCGAGCCACGGGTAATTGCTTCAGGTCATCCAGAGTCCGAAAACGTCCGTAAAGTCGAATCTGCCCGCCAATGGCATTATCTCGCACTCGATCCCAAGACATATCCTGATTACCAGCTTCAATCGCTTCCTTGACTTTATTAGCCGAAATACCCAATTCAATTAAGCGTGGGGGAATAAGCTGAACATGAATAACCTCTTCTCGCCGTCCCGCTAAGTCTACTTTACGAACATTCTTCACCTGTTCGAGAATGTCCTGTAGCTCTTTAGCAGCATTACTTAAAACCACAGAGTCCAGGTTTTCTCCATAAAGAGCAAGGGTTAAAACTGGAGCATCTTGTTGGGAAATCTGCTCGAATTCTGGCTGCTCTCTGTCTTCAGATTCGGGAGGCATATCAGGGGTGGCATCATCCATCTTACCCCGCAACTTTTGAATCGACTCGTTTACAGGAGCTTCCGCCTTAAACTCCACATCTACCAAGGAGAAGGAGTTAAACGAACCACTTTTAATTTTTTTAAGCCCAGGCAAACTTTTAATCTTATCCTCTAATTTATCGGTAATTCGATTTTCGATCGTCTCGGCATCTGTCCCCGACCATTCCGTAGAAATGATTGCTTTTGCCAGTTGAACGTCGGGATCGGATTCTTTAACCATGGAAAAGTAACCCATAATTCCGCCAACAAAGAGCATAAAACTCAGTAAAATGCCGAGAACTTGACGGTTAAACAGGAATTTTTCTATAGGAGAAGGCGGATTTATGCTTTTCGCTTCAGCTTTTGGGATGGGCTTAGAATCTTTTTTTGTATGAGTTTGCATAATTAATTAATTATTTGATTGATGGTTAACCTAAAAAATGTGATTAATTATTCGAGCCGACTAACCTCACCGAAGATCCATTTACTAGACGATTTTTACCATCCGTAACCACTAATTCCCCCTCAGCCACACCCGCTTTAATTTCCTGATAAGCTAATCCTTCAATTCCCAGTTCCACTGGACGTTGTTCCACGGTATTATCCCCTTCGTTGACTACAAAAGCATAGGCTTGGCGGTCGCGAATCACTAAAGATCCCTTGGGAACAACTACTGCTTTGGGGTTAGAGTCTGTGGCAATCCACACTGATACTCGTTCCCCTACCTTGAGATTTTCTTTGCCTTCCGCGATCCGAATTCTCGCGTTTACCGCCCTACCTCCAGGGGTTACGGCGGGGTTGACTGCAAAGATATCCCCTTTAGCCTGTGCCAGATCGATTAAATTTTCACTGCTTAAACCTTTAATCGAAGCTTGAGTTAAGTCTGCATCCCGAACTATATATGCAGTCTGATTAGGACGTACTTTTGACCCATCAAAAGCAGGTAATTCTAAATTAACTTCCAATTTATTGGGGTCAACCACCATCATTGGCACTGATTCCACCACCTCTTGATAGTTGCTGGTGCGAAGGACTTCAGGCGACCAATAATCTCCCTCGCGGATATTGAGATATGCCACCACACCATCAAAAGGTGCAGTCAAAACCGTATCTTCTAAAATTACATTGCTTTTATCCAGCCTGGCAGATGCGGATTTTAATCCAGATTCGGCGGTTTCCACCTGGGTTTGGGCTGCTAAAAGTTGACCTTGGGCTGCTGCTATCTGGGCTTGGGTCGCCCTAATCTGACTTTCTGCTGATTTCACACCAGCATTGGCTGCCTCTAGATTAGCTTCAGCATCTAGAAAATTAGTTTTCTTCAATTCCACTTCTCGTCGTTGGATTGCTCCTTCGGCTACTAATTCCTGATAGCGAATCAAATCGGTTTCTGCAAAGTTACGACTGGTTTTAGCTTTGCTAAGATCGGCTTTAGCTTTAGCTAAATTTTGTTCTGCTTGGGATAAATTTGCTCTTTCTGCTTCTAATCCAGCTTTTGCCTGTTGGAGATTTGCTAGAGCATTGGTAATTTCTTTTCTCGCTTCCGCTTGGCTCGCTGCTGCCACAGTTATATCTGCGTTGAGTTTGCGCTGGTCGATTCTGGCTAATAGTTCTCCTGCTTTGACAAAATCCCCTTCTCGTAAATCTTGCCCCTCAATTTGTTTAAGATAATTAATCGTGCCAGCGGTTTGAAAAGTTAAATGCTTAAAACGAACGGCAGCTACTTCCCCATTACTAAATACCCAAGCTTCAATGGGATTAATCTGCGATCGCACGGTGCGGACGGGTAAACTAGCGGGAGCAGAAACCGACCTTTGTTCTATACTTGATGGTTTTTGACTGACCGTAAAAGTTCTCCAACCTGCGATGCTCCCAATTGCTAACATTGCCAAACCAAGGAAATACCAAGGCGATTTTTTCTTTTTCTGTGCTGTATTAATGTCTGTGTTTAGACGTTCGTTCTGTGATTCTGTTAATTCTTCTTTCTGGGTTACCGAGATAGTATTTATTTCTAGTTTCTGTTTTGATTTATTATTTGCGCTATTCATAACACCTCTATTTATGACAGTTTTGTACGAATAAAAATGTAAAAATTTTGAATATTTAAAACATTTAAATTAGTAGTTTATTTGCTTATTTTATGTATTTACTATCTATTCTTTTTGCTTTTACGATCGAGATAGCCGAATAAAGTTAACAAACAAACAATTTTACCAATTATAGAATATGTTTTTCCAAAAAAAGTATTTTTTGTAACTTGAGCAATCTTTGATAGGTATAAAATCAAAATCAATTACACATTATTAGAGATTCTAAGTAGCATTTTTTAAGAGTGAGATTTTGTTGTTTTGAGAATATTATTGCTGGAGCTTTACGTTTTATTTTTCGATATTTCAAGATTCTTTTTATGGTATCTTTTGAAGCTTGGATTCCCCACTTATCTTTAGCTTTTTTAATTACTAATCCTAGGTTTTGATTGTATTGTTTTGACCAATTTATAATTTGTCTTTTCTGTGAATCGTCAAAGAGCTCTTTTCTTCCCGTCCCTGATTGGTTATAGAGACCAGCTAATCTTCTGTTAAACCAACTATTTTGCCAGTTATATATAGTTTTTCTGCTAACTGTAAAAATCTTGGCTACTTGCTCTATTTCATATCCTTGATTTATCAAGATAATAGCATGGGCTCTTTGGCGAACTTGATACTTTTTACTTTCACGATATATTCGCCAAAGTAGTTTTATTGTTTCTTGGCTTAATGTTTGATTCATTTGTCTTATCTCTTTTAAATTTGTCTCTGAATCTAAGTTTTTGTGTAATTCATTGTGCTTAGTTATTTAATTTGTAAATATCTTTCCTTGGAGATGCACAAACTCTAGCCAAGTAAAGAACTTTGCTCTATATACAATCCGTCGTAAGTAATTAGAATGCTTAGAGAAATATGATGAGAATTAACTCGGCGATTATTGCCTGAAAGGTAAAAATGTAGATAACAAATGCCAACAGCAATATCAAGAGTAGGCAAGTATATTTATTTTTAGCCAATCTCTTTAGCGGTTTCTGTTTCATGGTTAATTAATAGACCCTTTGATTTTTGCAAGAGGTCTATTAATTTTTCTCTGACTTACTCGAAATCATCAGTTCCTTGAATATGCTCGAAAGTTGATTGTATTAATCCCGATCCTAGATTGGGATGAGGATAAGTATCTGCTACAAGAAAGGTAATTAAAAAACATAGAAGAAGGCGTTCTAGTTTGATTTCCTTGATAAGAATCATGATTTTTCTCCTAAAATTTACTGGAATCGAAACCAACTTGGGGCTGAATTAGATTGACTTGGGATAGCGCACCATCGGGAAAATTACAGGGCAGTCTTCAATCTGAATAGTTTCTTGAATTTCAAAGCCGTGACGTTCGTAAAAAGCTGCACTTTTAGGATTGCAAGTTTCCAGATAAGCTATCTGATTAAAAAGATCGCACTCTCTCAACGCAGATTGTATCAATGCCGAACCATAGCCCTCGCCCTGTTTCGAGGGTTCTACCCCCAGTAAAGCCAAGTACCAATGGGGAGCTTGGGGATGAGCCTGGTTTAACTGTTCAAAGACAGTGGCTACCTTTTCTAAGTCCTGGGGTAATACAGTTTTTTTCATGTATGCAGCAAAAACATCTTGGTCGAGTTCGATGCCAGGAGAGAGCCAAAAAGCAGCCCCTGCATAATCTTTGGCGTAGTAAATGGAAAGACGATTATCGCTAGCCAACAGTTTTACCAAGCCAGGAAAACTTGCTACGTACTGCTCTTCTGATGGATAGATCCAACGTAACAAGGGGTCAGTACTAAAGGCTAACACCATTGATTTGACTATTTGTTCTAAATCGTGCTTGCCATCTAGGGAGGTTCTAATTAAAGTTGTAGTCATGATTAATAAAAAAGAATTAAGTTGTGTTGTCTTGACACTTCTTACGATACGAAAGCTTTTCTTGCTTGTCGTTGCAGTAAATGTCTGGACTTTTTTCTGAGTTAATCTCAAACAATGTCAGGTTTCTAGATTGCGATCGCCTGAGAGATTATAGTTACGTAGGCTCTAATCTTCTTGAGCCAAGGTTTTGCCAGAATGTTTGAAGGGTAATTCTTGCTACTCAAAAAAGTCTGGTAATGTCAGGTTAGATTTATAACTATTGGAAACAAAAAATTGGTAAAACAGCCTCAAAAGCTTTAGGTAATCCTGCTTGCTTCAAAACCGCATTGCCAGTAAGTCTCGATTTGATTCGCGGATCGAGATGAGTAAGTTGTCTCAAAGCGATCGGGCAAAGCCTGGCACTTCACGATTGCTGCAACGGCAACTGTAAAATAACCTATGTATCTATGTAATTGAATATTTTAATAACTAAACAATCGCTCGGCATTTTTATAATTGGTACCACACCAACCATTCCAAATTAAAATCGAATCTTCTACAAGATAAAAAGAGTTTAGAGCGTATCTTTGTTGCCAATTTATATCGCAAGCATATATTCCTTGCCATAATAGAGTTATCTCTAAATCCTTTTGTTTTACAGTAGAGATTATTTCTTCAATGTTATTTCCTAAGTGCAAATGATAAAGACTTCCGACTACAGCTTCTCGGAGACAATAAGTTACTAAAAACTCAGCTAAAGAATCACAAACATATTCCCAAGCTGTATCGCGATCGGGGTCTATCCATACAGGTGGATCGTTTCCTTCAACTTCTGTAGCACAGTGCCAAACTCCTTGATTTTCTCCTAAGAATGGTCTTTTACCTAAAATAACTTCATCTGTACTAATATTCAGAAGACTATCTTGAGTATACAAATAATCTCCATGTTCACCTGGATATTTACCAATAAATGAATAAAGATATTTCAAAGGAAGAGGAATTTTTCTAGCTGCAAGTGCTTCTAAATTTGGTTTGTATTCTACTTGTCGCTCTCCAAAAAAAGAAGATAAAAATAAATCTAGTGATTCCATTAATTCTCTAGGATTATTTTTAGTATTTAATGGCAATCGAGAGTACTTACCTAAATTTTGCATAATGGAGTGACGGTATTTCCCAGATATCTTATCTATAATAAATCCAGGAAAAACATGATTATTTACTGTATTAAAATAAAGATTTTTTTCTTTTTGCTCTCTTGCCCATCCTCTAATATCGTCCGTTTTCTTCAAACCTTGACCACTAAAATAATGACTGTAAGTATCAAATAATTTATTTATAAATTGCGGTTGCTCGAATAACAATAAATCTAAAATAGGATTGGTAAGAACTTGTAGGGGAAATCTAATAAATAAATCCGTTAATAAATTTGGTGGTGTATTAGGACTCACGGTTCGCTCAATTTAAAAAATGGTCGAGCAAATAAAGACGATGAAATCAAGTCACAGTAATAATTAGAGCGATTGGAGTCAATTAGGAACTAGCTGGGGAACAAGATAAATCGATTCAGGAATGTTCATCAAATTTAAAATTTGTCTTTGAAGGGAATTC
>NZ_LR213999.1 GCF_900659865.1 Hyella patelloides LEGE 07179 | reverse complement strand
TTTGACTGCATTTGACAATTTGTACTTTTTCTTAACTTGTCACTAATGCTAATTACCTTCCTCCACCAGACAACTTTTTTAACTAGCTAACAGCTTTAAGCTCCAAGCTTATAGCCAGGTTCAACTCATTCACGCTCGATCTCGGTGGAATAGGGCGTGCGTGGAGGTCAACTCCTCCTTCTCAAGCGATTCTAGCTTATAGCTAATGGCAAGCGAGCTAATTTTAAGAAACCATAATTAGCTGTTGTATTTCGCTACCATTTCCAAACGAGATAAAGCACTAACCGCCGATTCTTTTAAATAAGGGTCTATAAAATCATCGTTAGACATTTGAGTTAATTTTTCTCTAACGAGATTATCATTAATTCCCCCTAAAGCATTAACAATTGCTACTCCTACTGCTATATTATCCGTGGTATTTAAAGCTTCGAGCAACACATCTAAAGCAGGATTTCCAATCGCACCCAAAGCCATTACAGAAGAAAGATTAACCACAGGATTTTCATCGTCTACTCCCTGGCGTAAACCTTCAATTCCTTGTTGGGGAAAAGGCTCATCGGGATGGTTAACGGCTACTTGAGCTAAAGCCTTGGCGCAGCTAGCTCGCACTGTAGCATCTTCCTTACTAGCTAAAGATTCTACTAAATAAGGTATGGAATCAACTCCAATTACCCCTAGAGCTTTAACGGATGCTCTGCGATAAACCATGTCTTCATCTTCTAAATTTTCCATTAAACGAGGAATTGTCTTCTCGTCTCGTTGTTCGGCAATTTCTTGTCTGGCTCTTTTCCTTAAATTGGGATTGGGATGTTTGAGTTGTGCGAATAAATTATCTAAAGACATAATTTTTTCTATAAAAATATCAATCTATCAAAAATTGGAGTTAAGACAAAACAGACAAAACAATGGAGACTTGTAAACTGCAACTTAAACTGATTAAAGTCAAAGCAACAGACCACAAGTCCCCATTTAATTTAAAAGATACGCGACTATTTAGTCGCGAAACTCAACTCAGCAAGAAAATCCTAAGATAAGGAGTTGATTGCATAGTCTAGAAGACTATTGTACTCAACTAAAGCTTGAGAAGACATATCGCGAGGAGCGCAACCACGGTTACGAGCAAAAGTTAAAGCTTCTACGTAAGGAGCAGTAGGAAGATTTAAAGCACGGTAAACTTCGCGTTGTCCTGCAATACCCCATTCGTCAAGAGGACCAGTACCACCAACAACTAAGCAGTAGTTGACGAGGCGCATATAGTGTTTGATGTCACGAAGACATTTGGATTTGAAAGTATCAGTAGAGTTAGCTTCACCTTGGTTGTTGAGGTAGGAATACTTTTTGATGCAAGCATCATAAGCTTCTTGAGCAACTTGGTCTAGGTTAGCAGCTAATTTTTCAGCAGCTTCTAAACGAGCAGAAGCACGTTGAAGGCTACCTTGTACTGATTCTAAGTCGGAAGTAGTAGGAAAGCGTCCCGCAGCATCAGCAGCAGTAACAACTGTAGTAACAACAGATTTCATAATTTAGGTATCTCCTGAATTGCCTTTTACAAAAGCCACAAAATATAAAGTTATAGTCACGACTCGCGCGTTCCCTTGCACCCAATGCGACGGGTATAAACGCCTATGTTAAGCGCGGGGTCGCTCGTCAAGTTTTTGAGAATAAATGACTATCAAAAAAATACTAGAAACTTATTTCTAGCTAAGAGCAGAAATTACGCGGTCGAAATAGCTAGCTGCTTCAGAGGAAATTGAAGCACAATCGCCGTTGATCATTTCCATTTTGCGGAAACGCTTACCACCATTTCCTTCAGTATTAGAGTTGTTGATGTGAGCAATAGAAGCAGCTTTCATGATACCCACAGCGCGACCAGTGGACTGAAGAGGTACACCAAGAGCAGTGTAAGTTTCTTTCAAGCCATTTAAGCAACGATCTTCTAGTACAGAAGCATCACCAGATAATAAAGCATAAGTGATATAGCGAAGAACAATTTCACCATCACGTAAGCAAGCAGCCATACGACGGTTGGGGTAGCAATTACCACCAGCTTGAATTAAACCAGTGTTTTCGCAAATCATACCAGCAACAGCATCAGAAACAATACAACTAGCATTAGAAGCAATTGCATTTACTGCGTCTAAACGTTTGTTACCTTCTGCAATAAAGCCTTTGAGAGAAGCGAGTTCTTCTCCACCAATAGGAGAAGTTTTGGAATCAGCAGCTACTACTGCTCTAGAAAAAGCGTCAAGCATTGAGCTCTCCTTAATATTATTGACAAATTTGTTTTATTTATCTTGACGGTCGAGAAGCTTGAGCCGTCGATTTAAAAGATAAGATATTACCAATCCAAATATCTCTTTTATTAGGAAGAAAGTAATAATCTGTAATGTTCGACGAAATATTGTTACAGAGTCAATGAGTTTGTGTTAGTTTTTGATGGATTCAGGCTATGTTGTACTTCTGTTATACACGCGCTCTCTTAATATTTCTTAAAATACTAGCAAATATAATTATAAAAATTTTTAAATACTAGCAAATATAATTTATAGAAGTTTTTCGCTGCTAATTATTAGTAGTAGGTTGTGGCTCATCAGTTGTTAGTTGATTACTTTTGCAATAGTTACCAAGCCAACTCAAACCAGTCAAAGAACGCACTGGAATTACCAATAAATCAGTTTGAGGCAATTTTAAAGACAATTGTGCCCCGGGAACTCCTATCCCTAACCATTGCATCAATTCAGGTATTCCTTGAGAATTGACATCAAAACGACAAAAACCATTTAACCAAGCAAGCTGATTAGTTAATGGTTCTAAAGCTTCTGCTTTAACGGCATTAATGGTAGTTTGTACTTCGGGAGATTCTGCTGAAATTAAATTTTCTTGTCCTACCCCCAAACCAGAAGCTAATTCTACTGTTTCATAGAACATGGGTAAGATAAATTGTTCTATTACACCCACTGCACCATCAATAATAGAAACAAATTGTCCTGCATTTAATTCAATAGAAACATCCCCGTTATTATTAGTGACTTGGACTGGTCCTTTAGGACTGTTAGTCAGAACACCTACCAAAGATGCATTGGTGTTGGGGTCATGTTGTATAAATAAAGCTGTACCCTGAGAGACTACTTTTGCTTCAGGAGTTTTAAAATTACTTTGTCCTTGTCCTGGGCGAATCATAATCAGAGCAGCACCACTGGTTAACTCAAAATTTCTTGTACCAGGAGGAAAACGAAAAATTGTCCCCGCACCAGTACGTACGAATGTACCCTCATTAAATAGTAAGTCAGCCCGAGAATTAGCACCAGTTCTGATCGCATCTTGAGGTATGATATTATCTCCTAATTTGGCTGGACTCCATGCAGGTTGATTTTGACGGCTTAGTTCTACTTGATTACGTACTTTGTAAATTTCTGCACTTTCTAAAACTGACTGGGCTACCACCGAACTAGACAACAAGCCAGTCAGTATAAAGCCAATAGCTAATCTTTGGGTAAAAGAGATGATTTTATGCAAGTTCAATTTTACCAACCTCTGCGTAGTACAATTTAATTTAATTTAATCAAGAAACGTACCTAAACTTATCAATAAATAAATCAGTTCTACAACTTTGCTTGATAGTCATTACGATTGATTTTCTTTTGGTATTCGCAACCGACTCATTTATCGCAATAAGTTTCCGTAGCGGTTTGTATATAGTAATCCCGTTTGAGTTATGAAAATTTAATTGTGTGGTCAGGATGTGGAATGTCGGGTTTAGGGTGTAGTGGTGTCTTAATTTACAGCACTGCAACTGCCATAAAATACAAAGCTATTTTTAAATTTTCTTCCAAACAATTACTTATCTGATTCTTCCACAGTAGTTTCTGCTTCTGCTTCTTGATGAACGAGTAAGACAGAACAAGTTACATGATGAGATACATAATTGCTGACACTACCAAATAATAATTCACCAAAGCCTTTTCTTCCATGACTGCCAATGACGATTAAATCTGCTTGCCAATCTTTAGCAAAATTAGTAATTTCTTGTTCTGGTTGACCCATTTGTTGAGTAATTTCTGCTTTGATTCCTATTTGTTCGGCTTGTTTTTGTAAAGATCGCAATAAATTCATTCCTATTTCTTGAGCATTTACCAGTTCTTGTTGCGTCAAATTATCCAAGGTATCGGGATATAAACTATCCCCAAAAGCTAAAGCTGTAGTGTCTTGATATTCAGCTATTAAAGGAGAGACAACATTCATTATTTGTAAATTGGCAGAAAACGCTTGAGCTATAGATAAAGCCTTTTGAAAAGCCTGTTGACTTAATTGAGTACTGTCTACCGCTACCAAAATATTGTGATACATAGTATTTTATCCCCCAGATCGTTAACTACTTAAGTTAACTAATTAAATAATCTGTTAACTCAATTATGTAACGCTTAAAAAATTTAATTTTTATTTAATTAAATTATATGACGACAAGGAGCAAAAGATTTACGATGCTGAGAGGAAACACCATGATTTTGTAAGGCTAATCGATGTTTTGCTGTGGGATAACCTTTATTTTTTGCCAGATCGTATTCGGGATATTGTGATGCCAAATTGATTATTAAATCGTCTCGCCATACTTTAGCTAAAATGCTAGCAGCAGCGATCACAGAAGATTGGCGATCGCCTTTAATCACGCTGGTTTGAGAAATTGCCAAATTGGGAATCACAAACTTACCATCTACTAAACAAATATCAGGTGATGGTTTTAAAGCCAAGACCGCACGTTTCATTGCCAACAAAGAAGCTTGTAATATATTTAACTCGTCAATCTCTGCGATAGTAGCTTCACTAATATGACAGTGAGTAACTACGTTTTTAATGGGTTTAATTAGGTCATGGCGTTTTTTAGGAGATAGTTGTTTGCTATCTTTTACGCCAAGCTCAATCAACTGAGGAATAGCAGATAGAGGTAGAACAACCGCAGCAGCTACTACAGAGCCAAATAACGCGCCTCTTCCTACCTCATCAACTCCTGCTACAAGCACATCTTGATTAATGTCTTCGGGTAAAAAAGAACTCTCAAAACAAATATTCTGATTCATCCTTAAGTTGTTTGGGTTAGCTCTTCTCAAAAAGCGCATACTTTAAAAGGTGGGCAAAACGGTTTTTCTAGTATTTTATGTGATTGAAAGTTAGGTTTACCCACCCTAATGTTATTAACACTTGTTATTTAACACTAATCACTGATAACTGTCTAAACTGTTACCTCTTTTTTCGCAGAAGAGCGACGACGACGGCGACGACGACCATCAGTTATTTCTTCTTCTTCTTCTTCTTCTTGAATTTCTTCAACCTCAGAAGACGTTGACTCAACTACAGAACTTAATTCTGATTCTGATTCTGATTCTGATTCTACTGTTTCGCTGGATTCTACTTCTGGAACATCAAAATCAAGAGTTTCTTGAACTGGTGTTGCGTCCACTTCATCTGCTTTGTCATCAGTATCGGTAGTAATTTCTATGTTTTTAGTAGTTTCTTTCTCTGTCTCTTCAGCCTCTCCTGGTTTTCTAATTTGAATTAGGACTGATTTAGGGTCTTTAAATTCGCGATCCAAACGAATTAGGGGAGATACACCCATTAAGGCATAGATTTCTTGTTCAAAATCGGTCATCTCCACAGAAATTTTTTCCTGGGGTTCATCTCTGCGAGGATTACGAGAGGGAATTCTCGATTTGCGATCGCGTAAAGCAATATCATGTTCGCCAAAATTAGGAATATTGCGATCGCCATTACTCGAAGGTTGTTCATTATCGCTATAGCGATCTCGATCTCTAGAATAGTTGACGACAACTTCTGAATCGCTGAGGTCTTCTTTCAGTGCCAAATCGTTGCGACGACGACGACGACGACGATTACCGTTGCTTACTCCCTGTTCTTGATAATTGGGATGGTTAGCTAAATCTAGCTTGTAAGGACTACTTTCAGTTTCTATCTCTACAGGAGCATCAATAACTTTACGTTCTTTGGTATCAACAATGTTAGTAGCTACTGCTAAAGGCGTAATGGGGGGATTCTCTAAAGATTCGTGCTCTTGTCTTCCAGGGAGATGAGCTAAATGACCCAAACCACCACAACTGGAACAGGTTTGACCAAATAGTTCATAAATATTTTGTCCCTGACGCTTACGGGTCAATTCAACCAAACCTAGCTCTGATAGTTGAGCAATTTGCGGTCTGGCTTTATCTGCTCTTAAAGCATTGTTAAAGTGTTCTAGTAGCTTCAGGCGGTCTGGATTAGTATCCATATCGATAAAATCAACCACAATCACACCACCAATATTACGCAACCGCAGTTGACGAGCAATTTCTGTAGCTGCTTCTCGGTTAGTCCAAAGTACAGTTTCTCTGGCGGTAGCAGAGCGAGTAAAAGAGCCTGAGTTAACATCAATTACAGTTAAAGCTTCTGTTGGCTCGATAATAATATAACCGCCAGAAGGCAATTCTACCCTTGGTTTGAGAGCTTCTCTAATTGCAGCATTGACCCGATAATATTCTAAAATTGGTTGTTGTTCTCGATGGTAATCGACAAAAACCCCTTGGGGAGAACGTCCACCACTCCAATTAACCAGGTGTTGTTTAACTCGTTTCATTGCCACCTGAGAATCGACCATAATGGTGTTAACATCGGCAGAATACATATCTCTTAGTACTCTTTGGATGAAATCATCATCTCGATTTAAAAGGGTGGGAGGTTTGGCATAACTAGCTTGTTCTTGAATCGATTCCCACTGGCTTTTGAGCATTTCGAGGTCTTCTGTGATGGCTTCTTCTGGTTGACCATCGGCTTCTGTTCTGACCAACAGCCCCATTCCTGCTGGTTTAACCAAGATAGCTAAAGCACGAAGACGACTGCGCTCGCTTTCTTCTCTAATTCGTCGCGATAGTTTTACCCCTTTGCCATAGGGCATCAAGACTAAATATCTTCCTGGTAAAGTGATGTTACCTGTTAATCTTGGTCCTTTATTTCCTGTGGGTTCTTTCATGACCTGAACCACAGCTTTTTGTTGGGGTACTAGCAGTTCTGTAATACTGGCTGCGCTTTTTTTCAGACGCAAAGGGCCAAGGTCTGTAACGTGAATAAAACCGTTGCGTTCTGAGTCTCCGATATTCACAAAAGCTGCATCAATACCAGGAATGACGTTTTCTACTGAGCCGAGATAAATATCGCTGACTTGTTGCGTACCAGTAGAAACTACTAATTCTTGTATTTGTTCTTCCCAAAAAACAGCAGCTATTTGGTGCTGTTCTGCAATAATAATTTGTTTTGGCATTAATTTTCCTCAAAATATCAAGTGTGTATGTAGAGCTTTAATGAGCGTTAAAAACAGTTCAAAAATAATTCAATCAAGTATTAATTTCATATATTTGGATTAGTTAATTACTGGGGTGGTATTGGAATTGAAACTGAAGCTGACTGGGGTTACTCTACCTCGTCTTCGATGGTTGAGTTGCAAGTTTCTGAAGACTTTTTGGGTCTTCTGGGAATGATTATATTGACAGTATTGTGATTTTCACTCTTTAGTTATCTTCTAAAACAAACGGTATGGGAGAATTTAGTTTGAGGGTCGAATGCTGGTGGTATATATAACTATTTGGGGTGGCGACTAGTCTAGAGAAATCTAAAAGAGAGCTAGGATTAGTCAAATATATCTAATGGCGGTCACAAAATGCCATTTTTGCAATTGCCAAGTAAATCTTTCCGATATTCTAGTTACAAGGTTGCGACTTGTAAAGTAGCTATTTATTACCACCAAGCTACTACGACTGCCCAAATTAAATTTTAACCTGAATATAACCTTGAAAAACAATTTTTGGCAATAAGATTATTATTTTAGAATAAATCATTAGGTGGTTAGTAATTAGTCGTTTTCTATTTCCTCTGATTTCAGCATTCCCTTGCTCGGTGTCGGCGTGCTTACCGCTTACCGCTTACCGCCGATGCGGGGTTGGAAATCTCTTCGTTCCTCTTTTCTTTAGGTTGCCAATGGTTTGCTTGACGTAGAGCTTCAATGGTTGCTGCTACTTCTTGGGCTACGGTTGCAATTTCTTCTGTGGTGTTAAATCGACCAATACCCAATCTGAGGGAAGCATGAGCAAGTTTTTTGTTTCTGCCCAAAGCAGTTAAAACATGGGATGGTGCAGTACTCGCAGCCGAACAAGCAGAACCAGAAGATAGAGCTACTGTTTGCTGTAAACCCAGTAATAACGCAGCACCATCTACCCCTTCTATACTAAGGTTTAAGTTGCCAGGTAGTCTTTGGTTAAGATTTCCATTAAGATGAATTCCTGGTAAAGATTTTAATTTAGACCATAATTGCCCTCGCAATTGTAATAAATATTTACTTTCTGTCTCCATCACGCCCATCCCTAATTCTACAGCTTTGGCAAAACCGACAATCTGCGGAGGATACAACGTTCCCGAACGAATACCCTTTTCCTGCCCTCCTCCTTGGAGTTGAGCAGCTATTTTTACTTTGGGGCTACGACGACGAATATACAATGCACCAATGCCTTTAGGTCCATAGACTTTATGAGCAGTTAAAGACATCAAGTCAATTTGCATCTTGGCAACATCTAAAGGAATTTTGGCGATCGCCTGAGCAGCATCGGTATGAAATAATACCTGGTGTTCATGACAAATAGACCCAATTTCGGCTAAAGGTTGCAGTACACCAATTTCATTATTAGCAGCCATTACAGAGACTAAAATGGTGTCCTCACGGATAGCTAAACTTAGCTGTTGCAGATCGATTAAGCCATCGGATTGTACTGGTAAATAAGTAACTTCAAAACCCAAAGATGCCAAATACTGACAAGGATCGAGAACTGCGCGGTGTTCTGTAGTTACGGTAATAATATGCTTTCCTTGACTAAAATAGGCTTCTGCCACACCTTTAATAGCTAAGTTATTCGCTTCTGTAGCACCACTGGTAAAGATAATTTCTTCAGGATTGGCATTAATCGCATCTGCAATAATCGTGCGAGCTTGTTTAACCGCTGATTCGGCTTCCCAACCATAAACATGAACACTGGAAGGATTGCCAAAGCGATCGCAAAAATAGGGTTTCATCGCTTCAAATACCCTTTCATCCATTGGTGTGGTGGCGTGACAATCTAAGTAGATCGGCTTCTGGGACATAAGTTATGGAATGTAGTGGTCTAAGGTTTTAGAGGTTTATAAAGTGTAGGCTAAGTTAAGTAGAAAATCGAGTGTAGTACAGTAATCCTAAATCAATTATAAAAAATAACCAATAGCAAAAAAACAATGACTAAGAACAACTAAAAAGCCAAATATCTCAGACTAGCATCTTCAATTTCTTGGATTCTCAATTAGTTAAAGTTACACTTAGCTTGTATTTAGAGATCATTTTCTCCAAAAGCAATATACAGAGTTTTGTTGTCTATGATCCTAGAACCAAGCTTCTCTTTGATTAAACTTAGAGATCGCAACTGCCATTGTCAGGGACTAAACAAAGGGGATTATGTCCAGTCACAATTCTATTGTTAGTAAAGAAGAAATACCACCTGGTACGCTTATCCTTAACCGCTATTTAATTAAGCAGATTATTGGACAGGGGGGGCTGGGTAGGACTTATTTGGCTTTAGATAACCATCGCTTCAATGAATTGTGTGTTCTTAAAGAATTCGCTCCTTTCGGTTCTGGGCATTATGATATCGAAAAATCTCGTAGTCTATTTAAAAGAGAAGCTAAAATCTTACATAAAGTTAATCATCCGCAAATTCCCCGATTTTTAGCCTGTTTTGAACAGCAAAATCGATTATTCTTAGTTCAAGAGTATGTCAAAGGTAAAACTTATTCCGAGCTTTTAGAAAAACGCCAGCAAAGCAAACGAGTTTTTACAGAATCAGAAATTATCAGATGGTTGATGAACTTATTACCTATTTTGAGTTATATCCATAAGTTAGGAATTATTCATCGCGACATCTCTCCTGACAATATCATGCAACCCCCAGGAAAGAAATTACCTGTATTAATCGATTTTGGTGTGGGAAAGCTCACAAATATTCACCAGGAATCCCCGCAAAATAGCTTTAGAAGACCTTCTTATGTGGGTAAAATGTCCTTTGTCGGCAAAATTGGTTACGCTCCTCAAGAACAGATTATTATGGGTCGTTGTTCTCCTAGTAGCGATATATATGCTTTGGGGGTTACAGCTTTGGTATTACTGACAGGAAAAGACCCCACAGCTTTAGTAAATCAACAGTCTTTAGAATGGGAATGGCAAAAATATGTTCGAGTAGGTACCTATCTGATTAAAATTCTCTCGAAAATGACAGAAGAAAAACCTTTAAAAAGATATCATTCAGCCCAAGAAGTTCTAAGAGATTTACAACAATTTTTTATCAATCCCCAGACAACTAATGCTAAAAAAGCGATCGCTAAAAACCGCTCCACACAGTCAACAAAAGCGACTCCATCTATCTCTAAACCATCCCCTAGTCAATCTTCTAGGCAATCTTCTCAACAATCTCAGATTGATGAAACTGTAATTCTTCCTTCTCCTCAAGTATCTCGTCCTCCTGTAGTGGATGACACTTTTATCGTTACAAGAGCTAATTCTTCCCCACAAGAGCCATTTCCCAAAAAGCCTTCCACTAAATCTTCCAGTACCAGTAATAGTAATAGTACACACCCCATTGATAGTACGTTGATTGTTAGTTCTGTTAATCCTGCTGCTCCGCAAAATCAGCCCTATCCTCAACCCAGCGAAAAATCTATCAGAACGAAATTTATAAGACGGTGTGAACAAGAACTAGCTTATTACATCGGCTCGATGGCTGCTTTAGTGGTTCAAGAAGTGATGCAAAAACAAAAACCCCAATCCCCAGAAGAATTAATTGATGCTGTAGCGGAATACATTTCTGAGAGTAATCAAGTCAGAGAATTTAAAAAAAGATTTTGACAGGAGGAAATGCGTGACTGAAAAGCGCGCTGTCTTACAACAGTACATGCGGACGACGCGAAGCGAGTGCTTTAGTGCAAGTCCTTTGTCTGGGTCGGGAAACCCTCCTGCAAGGCTGTTGCGCTATTCCACTCCCGTGTTGACCCGTCCTTCTTCCTCATTCCTCATTCCTTAGTTGACAGACACTCAACAAATGATTATGTGATTAGGTAATTCCCGATCGTTAATTACGAAAAAAGAGATATCCTAGCAAGAGTGAAATAAGAAGCAAACAATAAATGAAGCGGTGCTAGAACTCAAACTGATTAGAGAAAACCCCACCAAAG
>NZ_LR213998.1 GCF_900659865.1 Hyella patelloides LEGE 07179 | reverse complement strand
TAGTTTGTTAGAAAATATCTTTGAAAATCCCCTTGACTTTGGTTTTCAGGAAAATCCTCTAGAAAGTTGCTTATCCCCCAATAATTTTCCTGATATTTCCCCTGGTGTAGTACCTTGTGAAAACCCAGAGCAATATGTGTATTATGATAATCAGCACTTTACTACCACAACACATAAATTAGTTGCTGACACTGCAATAACAACTATTAAGACGGAATTCAAGTCTGATTCCAAACCGACTACCGTTCCAGAATCAAAAAATATATTTGCTTTAATTGGGTTGGGTTTTAGTCTTTTGTGCGAATTAGCCAGAAGACATAAATCAACTCTGAAGATAACGACCAGGAGCTAAGATATTTTGGGGATCGATCGCGGTTTTAATTTTATTGAGTAAGTTTTGATAGCTTTCTTCTCCCTCAGCTAACAGATCCATTGAATGAACACCCAAACGATAGGGATAATAACCAGAGCTAGTTAACGCTTTTAATAAATCTTTATAGCAAGCCATTGCTCTTTCATCTTCTCCTGGTACATAACGGTCATAGGAAATAGTGAGAATACAGCCTAAACAACGCTCTGTTAGTAGGGTAAGGGAGATAAACGGCTCAAAACCATATTGGGTAAAAATGTCTTGGGTAATCGAGTTGATTTCTTGGGCGCAATTACCGTCTAAAGGTGCAACGGGGGCGCACCAGATCAATCCACAGCCGTCTTGGTCTAGATCCATTTGTTCTGGGGGAACAGATTTTTTACGCCAATAGGCACTTTTGAGTTGAGTAGGGGTGGGAATTCCTTTCATTAAGCCATATACAGGCTTGATTATTTTGAGCATTTCAGGAAGGTTTAACCCCGTTACTTGCTGATACTGTTTGGCTACTATTTGGGCTAATCTCAACAGAGTATCATCAATAAATTGCAGCTTTCTCACTTTACCTTTGAGAGCTTGCTTAATTAAGCGACGGGCTTCTGCTACCTGTGTTTTAGTGCCGTAAATTCCTCCTGAGCCATTCCAAGCACCAAAATCCCAGCTTTTAGCAAAGTAATCCATGGTTTCTGGGGGTAAGGGGGTAGTATTATGCGCCTCCTCCCAAGGATACTGACGAATTGCAGATAATACTTTGTAGCTATTGCCAAGATGAACTGCTGACTTGATTGTGCCATTGAGACGTAGAGGACGTAAGGCATTAATTAACGCGGGGAGTTGGCTATTGTCTTTAACGCTAAAGTAAAATGCTTGAAAATACTCTGGTGCAGGCATTAGCCAGATGGTCATTTTAGTAACGATACCCAAGTTAGATTGGGTAAATATGCCGTCTAGATAAGCTCCCACACCCCAACGATACAGTTGAGCAGTTTTGGCATTGGGAAAACGACCAAAACTAGTGTGAATTAATTCCCCTGTGGGTATTACTACCTCTAAACCACAGATATTAGCAAAGCGATCTCCGTAAGGGGTATGACCAAAACCTCGTTCTAAGATATTGCCAATGAGACTACTATCGGGACTAGAGCCAGTGGAGTCCATCCACAATTGAGAGTGTTGCTCTTGTAAGAATTGATAGAGTTGCTGTTGGGTAACTCCAGGTTCCACTGTGACATATGCCAAGTCTTCATTAAATTCAATAATCCGATTTAGCTGCGATAAATCTAGGAGAACACCACCGTTGGCGGTAGGAACACGAGAGCCATAACCCCAATTTTTCCCCTTACTAATGGGGTAAACAGCAATTTGATACTGATTGGCAATTTTGAGACAATCCGAAACTTGTTCTGTGGTGGTGGGGCGTAAAATGGCTTCTACATTGTTAGATGTGGCATAGGTAGCGGTAGCAGCATTTTGCAGTAAATCCGCAGCTTGAACGACATTTTCTGATGATAGGAGTTTTTCCCAGGCTTCTAAAGCAAGTGTCTTATTCATAATTAAGTTGGTTCTTGTTTTTGTGAAGAGGCCATATTTCGTAGGTGTTTATTCCAGTTATAGATGAAGATAAAGAGAATTGGCACAACCACTAAAGTTAAAAGAGTAGAAGTAGTAAATCCGCCAATAACAGCGATCGCCATAGGACTTCGTACTTCTCCATCCGCACCCAGCCCTAAAGCAATGGGAATCATCCCTGCAATGGTAGATACCGAAGTCATAAGAATCGGTCTGAGGCGGGAAGCTCCTGCGTCTATTACTGACTTGATGAGGGGTACGCCATTTCTGACACCATCCAAACAAAAATCGACGAGCAGAATAGCATTTTTGGTGACTAACCCCATAAGTAACACCATGCCGATTAAAGCAAACAGTCCTAATTCTTTTTGAGTAATTAACAGTGCCACAAAAGCACCTCCTACAGATAGGGGGAGAGCGGTTAAAATTGCCAGAGGATAGAGAAAGTTATTGTAAAGCAAAATTAGAATGCCATAAATACAGATAATTCCCAGAATTAAAGCAGTAGAAAAACGCTGAAACACATCCCGCATAATTTCTGCATCGCCTCCTGGGACTGGCTCTTCAGTCACACCATCAGGTAGAGGGTTCAGAGCGGGTATGCTTCTGATCTCTTGCAAGGCATTTCCCAAGGCAATATTTTGCAAATTGGCTTCTAAAATTACTTGACGAGAACGGTCTAAGCGGTTGATTTCTTCTGGGCCACTAGCTAGTCTGATGTGTGCTACTGATTTTAAAGAGACTAATGAACCCTGGTTACTGGGAACTTGTAAATTTCTAATAGTGTTGATATCTTTTTGCGCTGAGGAATCTAATTGCACGCGAATGGGAATTTGCCGATCCGCAAGATTGAATTTCGCTAAACTGGAATTAATATTACCAATAGTGGCAATAAAGGCAGTGCGAGAAATCGCCGATACCGAAACCCCTTGACTTTTAGCTCGAACAGGATCGGGTATGATAGCAATTTCTGGTTTAACGAGATTAACGCTAGAACTAATATCTACTAAGCCAGGAATCTCCTTCATTTGAGCTTCCGCATTTTTGGCAACTTTCGTTAAGATATCAGGGTCTTTACCCCGTAAAACTAGGGATAAATCTTTGTTTCCTACACCCACACCCGAACTACGGAAACTAATTTTAGCACCAGGAATCTTATTGAGTATCGGACGAAGTTGTTGCTCAAATTGACGTTGAGAAAGGTCACGATCTGCTTTATCTTTTAAAGACACATAGGCTAAACCTAAATGTACCTGTCCATCATGTCCTGCAACTTCGAGAACATTTTTTACTGCGGAGTTTTCCTTTATAGACTTGCCTAACTGATGTAATACATTTTCTGTTTCTTGGAGAGTTGAACCAGGGGGAAGTTCTACAGCGATTGTGCTAAGTCCTAAATCCCCCCCATCAGAAAGACCTTGAGGAATATAGGCACTTAATGAGAGACTAGCAATAAAAATAATCACAGCAATTACTACAGTCCAATTGCGATGAGATAAAGACCAGTTAAGTAAATGGCGATAGGGAGCAAACTGAAATGCAGGGGAATTCTCTTTTGTTGGTTGATTAATCGCTTTTCGATGTTCTATATAAATTCCTGGTTTCAAACGTCCAATAGGAGAATTTAACCTTCTTTGACCTATTCGTTTATTAATATTTCTAATCGAGACATTCAATGTTTTCTGGGTTGGTTTTAGCCAATAAGCACTCAGCATCGGCGTTACCGTACAAGCAATTAAAGTCGAAAAAACCGTAGAAACGGCAAAAGTTACACCAAAAGGTTGAAAGAATTGACCAGGAACTCCTCCCATAAAAGCTACAGGAACAAATACTGCCACAATGGTTGCTGTAGTGGCAATTACTGCTAACCCAATTTCCTCCGCAGCATCTATCGCAGCTTTAAAAGGTTTTTTTCCTTGGTGCAAATGCTGATCGATATTTTCAATCATACAAATAGCATCATCTACTAAGTTTCCTACCGCCAAAGCTAAAGCACTCAAGGTCATGGTATTGAGAGTATAGTCTAGGGTTTTCATCACCCAAAAAGTAGGAATAATCGATAGCGGTAGGGCAATAGTAGTAATTAGAGTAATGCGCCAGTCTCTTAAAGAGATTCCCACCACCACTATTGTTAATAATGAACCTAAAATTAAAGCCTCTAAAGTAGAACGAGAAGAAGCACGAATGGTATCAGCACGTGTAAAAACCAACTCTAAGTTAATATCTTTTGGTAACTCAGGCTCAAGTTCGGCTACAGCTTGGCGGACATTTTCTTCTACGGTAACAATAGAACTTCCTGTTCCTCTTTCAATCGAAAAAGCGACGGCTGGTGTGCCACCTAGATAAGCAGAGTTTCTCACATCAGCGAAACTATCTTCTACTATTCCCAAACTGGAAAGATCTACCGTATCCCCTGTAGAAAGCTCAATCGGATAGTTTCTCAAATTGCTTACAGTTTCGGCACTACCCAAAATTCTGACATTCTGCTCATTCTCCCCCACATTCAGACGACCTCCTGGCAAATTAACGTTGAATTGAATAATTTGATCGTTGACCTCTGCTGCGGTGATTCCATAAGCTTGGAGACGATTGGAATCGAGATTAATGCGAATTTCGCGGTCTACTCCCCCTAATCTATCAGCTTCGGCTACTCCTGGGACAGTTAATAATTTACGTAAAAGTTGCCGATCTACAAATTCGCTTAACTCCACTATGGAACGTTCAGTAGAAGTAACTGCATAGGTGATTACAGGCTCACGATAGAATATATCTTTTTCGACAATCGGTTCTTCGATGTCTTGGGGTAAATCTTGACGAATTTGAGCTACTGCATTGCGAACATCGTTAACGGCATCATTGTTATCAATACCAATTTTAAAGGCTACACTCGTAAGAGAAACCTCATCTCTAACTTTAGAAATGATGCGGTCTACCTTGTCTAATTCGGCAACGGCATCTTCAACTTTTCTGCTGACTTGTGACTCTAATTCTGTCGGACTAGCACCTTGTTGTACTATAGTAATGCTGATAGAAGGAATATCAATATTAGGATAAGTATCAATTTCCAAATTACTAAATGAGGCTAATCCTAGAATGGCTAAAATAGTAAATAAAACAATAATCGGAATCGGATTTTTAATCGACCAAGTAGAGAGACTAAAACTCATAAGCAGTTGGGTTTAATTAATTATTAAATAGTTAAGTTTGAGAGAAGGCAATAAATATTTTATTTTTAGTTTGTTTTTAGTTTATTGGTTTCTATCTGCTCAGAGATGGAACTATTTGTGTGAACGTGTCTATATATTTTAATCTCCAGAGTCCAGTATTGTAGAATCAATCAGTGATGTTTAAGTACTTACCCTCGGCGTTGATTGGCTTTGTTGAATTGATACTATTGATGTTACTGATTTTTTTGCGATCGCTATTTCTGGGCTTCCTCCGACTTCGTTCTTCGCCAAATCCAGACTATGCTATCGTCTGAATCAACTTTACTACCGCATCTTACAAAGTGATTTTTCTCTAAGTTACATAAGTTATGCCTAATCAAATAGCGTTCGCTTTTAGCTTGGTTGCTTTTTTCTGAATACTTTATGTCTTTACTCCCAACATTAAAAACACAAAGATTGATATTACGCCCCCTATCTCCCAATGATGCTGTTTCAATCCAAAATCTTGCTAGCGATCGCCAAATAGCTGATACAACAATCTCGATTCCTCATCCCTATCCTGATGGAGAAGCAGAAAGATATATCTCAAAGCAAATAGCCGAACAAAAAACAGGTCATGCTGTAACATTTGCCATTGAGCTTAAAGCAGAGAGTAAGTTAATTGGAATTAGCGAACTTAGAGAGATAGAAACAGAACATTGTGTAGCGGAATTAAGTTATTGGTTAGCAGTTACAGCTTGGGGAAAAGGATATATGAGTGAAGCATTAAAACCTGTACTTAATTTTGGATTTGAAAGTTTATCTCTCAATAAAATATATGCTTATCACATGGCTAGAAATCCTGCATCGGGGAAAGTATTGCAAAAAAACGGTTTTCAACCAGAAGGATTATTACGACAAAGAGTTAGAAAATGGGGCAAATTTGAAGACGTAAGATTACTTTCGCTTCTTCATCAAGAATGGAAAAGTAAAGATATTTAGTTTTAAGAAGTTACCTTGAAAAAATACTTATATTGTCTTTAATTGCATTTTTGACAATGTAAAATTTTAATCAGGCATTATTAAAGCTTTAAAAAAATAACTTTATGAGTTTAACTGAAAGCATTAAAAGACTTACTGGATATAAAGCGTGGGCAAATGAGATTATCTTTTCAGCTGTGAAATCTTTGCCACAAAGCGAAGTAACTAAAGAGCGCGAAACTCGCTACAAAAATATAATTCACACACTTAATCATGTATATGTTATTGACTGTATTTTCAAAGCTCATTTAGAAAACAAATCCCACCCCTACACCGCGAGAAATACAGAAACTTATCCATCAGTGGAGGAACTATGGCAATCAGTCAAAATAATTGACCAATGGTATGTTGATTACGCCCATTCTATTTCTGAAAAAAAGTTACTAGAAATCATCAGCTTTCAATTTGTTGATGGAGGAAAAGGAGCTATGTCTCGTTATGAAATGATTCTTCATGTTGTTAATCATGCTACTTATCATAGGGGTTTTGTCAGTGACATGATGTATCAAGTTCCTGCTGCGCCTACCGCAAATGACTTAACTGTCTATCTTAGAGATGTAATTTATAGTTAATGAATTATCTCAGTTGTGTAGTCTTTCGGAACGATTTACTTAAAAAAGTTAGTATTATCTATCGATAGCAAATATTAATAGCGATCGCTCTGTCGGTAAAATGTGTGAAACTAAAGATGGTGGCTTAAGTATTACTGAAGTAATACTTAAGCCAGAGATAATTATTAAAGATGAGAATAATTCAGAAAAAGCTACACAGTTACATCATAAAGCTCACGAACTTTGTTTCATAGCTAATTCTGTTAATTTTCCTGTTATTTGCCAATCTTCAATTAAAGCGTGTTGACCTTGATGGTTTTAATGTTATTAGTCTATTCACTCTCACAGCAAAACACAGTATAAACTCTTCGATAAATTTCAGTACTATAGAAATATTCAGGAACTTATTAGTATTAGTAAAAGATAGGTAAGTCGCATGGATGGAAACGACCAACAGCAGATTCAACCGAATCCACCATCTAATTCCCAGAATGAGAATCATCCACCAGATATAGGGGGAGGCTTGCCTGTAATCAAATATTGGGCAGAACATACACTGTCCCCAGAAGGATTCAAACTTTGGAAGACTTTATTGCATAAAAGTGCTTGTCTATCTTGTTCTTGGGGAACTGGTGGACAGAAAGGAGGATTCACCGATGAAGAAGGAGAAAAGCTGCAACGCTGTATGAAAAGTGTTGAAGCAATCTTGGCAGAAATTCAACCAGCAATTAGCAAACATTTTTTTGAGCAGCAAAGCATCGAACAACTTCAGCAACTGACATCCTTAGAAGCAGATCGATTAGGAAGGTGGAGTTTTCCCGTGATTTTATCTCAAGGAAGTACCCACTACCAAAAAATTAGTTGGGATGAGATTTATCAAATTGCTGAAACAGCTTTTAAAATAACACCAGAACGAGTGGCATCTTACAGTTCGGGTCGTTCTTCTAACGAAGCTGCTTTTTTACTACAATTGATGATGCGAGCCTTGGGTTCTAATAATCTTGCCGATTGTTCCGATCTCTGTCATGCTCCTTCAACTTTCGGACTCAAACAAATCTTCGGCACTGGTACATCAATAGTCAGTTTGAAAGGTTTAAAACAAAGTGATTGTGTGGTGCTAGCGGGTTCTAACGCTTCCTCTAACCATCCCCGCCTGATGAATGAGTTGATTAAACTGCGAGAACGCGGTGGAAAGGTTATTGCGATCAACCCTATTAAAGAAACAGGGTTAGTTAAGTTTGCTTCTCCTGCTTTTCCGATTAAATCTTTACTGACTGGTTCGGAAATTGCTTCTGTTTATCTTCAACCAATTCCTGGTAGCGATGCTGCGCTCTTTGTTGGTATTCAAAAGTCTTTGATCGAACAGGACAAAATAGACCGAGAATTTTTGCAAGCATACACTGAAAATTGGTCAGAGGTCATTGATTATGCGCGCTCTACGACCTGGGAAGAGATTACTACAACCTGTGGTATTGCTCAAACAGAAATTGAAACTGTGGCGGGGATAATTGCCTCATCTCCTAAAGTTGTATTTGCCTGGGCGATGGGCATAACACAGCAGCAAAACGGAGTGGATAATGTCAGCAGTATTGCTAACACTGCTTTAATAACTGGCAATGTTGGTAAGTTAGGCACTGGGTTAATGCCTGTACGGGGACATTCCAACGTTCAAGGTTTTGGTTCGATGGGAGTCACAGTAAGACTCAAACAAGAAATTCAACAGTCTCTAGAAAAACTTTTGGGTTACTCTCTGAGTAGGGTACCAGGATACGATACTCAGGCTTTAATCGAAGCAGCAGATGCAGGAAAAGTAGATACTCTTATTTGTGTTGGTGGCAACCTATATGGAGCTAATCCTAACTCCCATAAGGTTAAGCGAGCTTTAGGCAAAATTAACACGATTATCTATCTGGCGACCAAGCCTAATTTAGGACATTTTCATGGTTTGGCGCAACAGCACACGATTATTATTCCTGTTCTCAATCGTTTTGAGAATCCTCATAAGACTACAGTAGAATCAGGCAATAACTTTGTGCGTCTTAACAGTGAAGGTCAAACTCATCTCAAAAATGCCGATCTGATTGCTGAAGTTGATTTTATAACTGAGCTTGCCCATCGTATTCATGGAGAACATCCTATTAATTGGCGCAAACTTCAAGATACCAAGTATGTGCGACAGTTAATTGCCCAAACCATTCCTGGGTTTGAGAAGATGCACGACATTGATGAAACTGAAGAAGAATTTACCATTGGTGGACGAATTATTAATCGCCCTCATTTTCCTACCCCATCTGGTAAAGCGATTATGTTTGTTAATCCATTGCCTCAGTTAACACTTCCTCAACCAGTCGATTTTGGCGTGAGTAACTACACTAGCGGTATAGTCTTAGCATTAATGACGGGGCGCAGTTATGCTCAACACAACACAGTAGTTTATAAAATTAACGACAAATATCGGGGGATGACTCATCGTCACTGTATTTTGATGAATCGTTCTGATGCCGAAAGTGTTGGTTTACAAGAGCATCAACGTGTAACTGTCAGGGGCAATGCCAGTCAACTAGAAAATATTGAGATTATTTATGGTGCAGTACGTTCAGGGGCTGCGTTAATGTTCTATCCAGAAGTTAATGTAATTTTTAATCCTCCCAAAGAGACTCGTTGTGGAACTCCAGCTTTTAAGCGAGTACCAGTGTTGGTTTATACAACTAGCTGACAATTGCCTAAGATTATTTTAAAGTTTTTTATCGCTTTCTCTTATTACTTTTTCTCGTTGATATCAATCGGAAAGCAGAAAAATTAGTAGAGAAAATGTTGGAAAACTAACAAACTTAGAGACTGAATTCATGGTGGATATATAGCCATACAAAATTAGATTAGCGGTGCGCGGGGATGGGGAGACTTCAACCAACCATAGACAACTGTTAGCAGCAAAATCTCAAACCAGAAAAGTCTCCCCTATCCACCCCCGCGCCGACGTAAGGTGCAAGGGAACGCGCACCAAGACGGATATTAAAATTTACGAGCTTTGGAGGTAATAAATAATAAGTAATAAATAATAAGTAATGAGTTTTTTGATTAAAATGCCAAAAAATACCTTAACGTTAATACGTAACACTATATTTGTATTTCAAGTAATGATTTAGAGAAATGATGCCGATTTAATTCAGATGTTAAACTAAATTAATCCATGAATATTGAACAATATCAATACTTTTTAATTATCGATCTCGAAGCTACTTGTAGTGACAAAAAAGAAATTTCTCGGCAAGAAATGGAAATTATCGAAATTGGTGCAGTAATAGTAGAAGCTGATAACTTAAAGATAATTGATGAGTTTCAAACGTTTATTAAGCCTATTCGTCATCCTATTTTGACGAGTGACCCTGCCGAGGCTTCCTCGGCAAAGGAACGCGCGAGTGTTGACTGATTTTTGTCTTGGGTTAACTTCAATTACTCAGCAACAAGTCGAGAATGCACCTTTATCTCAAAAAGCGATCGCATATTTTCAACAATGGCTAGGTAAATATTCTAATTTTATTTTTGGTTCTTGGGGAGATTACGATCGCAAACAATTCCAAAAAGATAGTAAGTTTCATAAGTTACCTTACCCCATAGATAGCGAACAGATTAATCTCAAAAAACTTTTTTCCGCTAATCAAGGTTTTTCTTATACTCATGGAATGGCAAAAGCATTAAATTTAGCAGGAATTAATTTAGAAGGAATTCATCACCGTGGCATTGATGATGCCAAAAATATTGCGCGATTAATGCCTTATATTTTAGGAAGAGAAAAAATTAAGTATTTAAAAAAGTAATAACTTACCTACTTCAATATTTGTACGTTGATAAATCGCTAACTGAACGTATAATTTACTTCATATTAGTTAATTACATCTCAAAAAACTAGCTCTATAAATCAGCAGCCATTTCTATAGAAACTAAATTTTATGACTTCTATACTAGAACAACTTAATGACTCCGTTAGTCAAGTTTTGATTACTTTGTTCGGCGAAGAATTTGTGGGTACAGCTCCTCTAGTTGCTCCTACAAACAATCCAAAGTTTGGTGATTATCAATCCAATGTAGCTTTGTCCCTTGCTAAACCCTTGAAACAGCATCCGAAAGTGATTGCTCAATCGATTGTCAATAATCTTCAGTTAGAAAATATGTGCGAAATACCCACTATTGCTGGACCAGGTTTTATCAACTTTAGGCTAAAATACAATTATATTGGGGAATTACTGTGTAAAATTCAGCGAGACGAAAGATTAGGAATTGAACCGACTCAAAATCCTCAAAGAATTATAGTAGACTATCCCAGTCCTAATATTGCCAAAGAGATGCACGTCGGACATTTGCGTCCAGCTATTATCGGTACGAATCGATCGCATATTTTCAGGTACAATAATACAAAATAATTGTTTAATTCCTAACTTTTGCCAAGCATAATTACGAACTGCTGTTGCTGCTTCTGTAGCGAAACCTCTTCCCCAATAGACTTTAGCAAGACGATAGGCGATTTCTATTTCTGTTTTAGCTTCAAATTTCCAGGGTAATAAACCACAAAAACCAATTAACTGTTTAGTATCTTTTTCGATTACTGCATATAAACTAAAGTTGTATTGCCAATAGTAATCCAGCACCCGATCTAAAAAGTG
>NZ_LR213997.1 GCF_900659865.1 Hyella patelloides LEGE 07179 | reverse complement strand
CTCATTTTGACAGTTGATTTATCAACAAAAGGTAATTCTGTAACTTTTTCATCAAGTAAGTTAAGTATTTTTTCTACCGCCATTTGAGGATTTTGAATAAAATCTTCATAGCTAATTCTTAAATAGCGTTTTTGAGGAGAGTTTAACAGCAGCTCTACTGCATAATTTTTGAGATTCCAAGATAGAGAAGCGTGTAACGGATTATACCATTGAGAAGTAAGCTCTCCTTTGCTCTTGTGCTGTTCTAAAGAATAGCAAACACCTTTAGGATTGCGCACTACATGAACTACACATAAATCTATAGAAGGCAATAGACCCAGAACATAACCATACCAAGAAGCTTTAGTTGAATCAACAATAACTTTGCTGCCTGTTGTAGCTTGAATTGCATTATAAAGCTTTTCTAAATGGGTTAGATATTGACCAACCTTGCGTTTCAAAAAACTATTTTTTAGTAACCCAAAATAGTGGGGTAAAACCATTAAACGACTTCTCTTTTGCAACTTGATTATCTCTGTAGTATCGATCTCGTCTGCGCCTTTAAAGGCTTTATCAAATACTTTTTGCCAAGCTGGGCAACCTGCGAAGTCAGTGCCACAAGTACAGGGTCTATTTTCAATAATTCCATGTTGCCAAATATCTCGCAGTTCTCCCCAAGCAACAAAACCATTAATTTGTCCCAGAACTCTGTTAACAATGGTACTGCCACTACGCTCAAAACCAGCAATGTAAAGTACTTTAACTTTGGAATTTTGCATAATTTATACATATCTCCTATTGATACTTTTGTAATCTATGAGTATTAATTGAGCTTACTTGACCGTAGCGTATTTTTCTATACTCTACTGCAGTTGCAAGACATATTGACACATAAATAACCCAATATGAGCTAGCACCAGAAGCAATTTTACCCACGTTAGAGATGGCGGCTACGTGAGCAAATACTAAAAATTGAATGAACCATAAAAATTGTATTTTTCTAGTTGCAAGTAATAGAATTACTGTTCTGAAAAAAACTGTAATAAAACTAATTGCATAGACAACAACTCCTAGATAACCCAAGCTAACATACAACTCCATATAACTACTGTGAGAATTAAACTCAGTTGCAACTACGGATTCTTCCCATGCATAACGACCCACGAAAGCACCAGCATCAGAACTCCAAAATGCGTTAAATCCATAGCCAAGCAAAGGTCGTTCTTCTGAGACTTTATCTATCATCAAAGTCCAGATCGATATGCGTCCGTCAGTACTTTGTTGTAGAACTTCGGCTAAGATAGTATCTATATTTCCGACAATAAACACCACCATTACACCAATCCCAATTAATCCGAGGCTAAAAATAATTGCCTTTAGCTTGTAGGGCTGTGGTAATAAGTTATACAAAGGAATTAAAGAAAGCAAAATTAAAAAAGAGAGCAAGCTAGAAGCACTATCAGTTAGGATATTGATCGTTGCTGCAAGCCCAAAACCACCCCAAGCTATCCAATTTGGTGTTTTCTCTTGAAGAGCATTAAGCAAAAAAAGGATCGCTCCAATAGACATTACATCACCCAGCATCCCTTTGTGAGCAAAAATTCCTTCCCATGCCCCTATATGCACTGAACTAATTCCGTAACTTGGTATGAGTAAGACAACTGCCGTGCTAAGAATTCCTGCTATGCCAAAAACCCAGGTTAATATTTTCATTTGTGTTTTCAAGCTATAGCAAGTTGTCAAGTATGCTCCGAACAGAAACATACGCACAAAACCTCTAGAGGCTTCTAGAGTGCTTCGCATATTGGTTGACCAAAAAGCAGAAGCTACAACAGTTCCTACTAAAAGCAAAAGAGGAATGTCTCTGGTTGCTACCCAAGATAGACGCTTCCAGTGTAAGGCAAATAAAATAGCAATGATGGGATAGCTTAGGGCATTGATGTTTTTAGGAAAAGGATCGGGTAGACTAACACCCATGAAATAAAGAAGCCAGAAAATTGTAATTGCGACTTCTAACTTTTCTACCCAATGATTAGGCGATTGTTGGTCTGATCTCATCATCCTTAATCTCTAGCTATCAAGCTGATTATGTAGTACATAGTTTAATTAAATTTTTCCGTGTATTTAAGTATATGTTTGAAATAATTTTTTTTATTATGTTTAAAACTATTTTATTTAGCGATCGCTATTTGTTAAAATCTCTTTAAACAGAGATAAGTAGCGACTTCCTTGGGTTTTGAGCCCAAATTCGGTTTCTGCTTTGTGCCGAGCATAATCGGCGAGTTTTTGATAACGTTGCTCGTTTTCTAATGTCCAAACAATCCCCTGAGCCAGATCGTCAATTTGATAAGGCTGTGCCAAATAACCATTTAGCTGATGTTCGATCATGTCTGGCATTCCTCCAATATTGAAGGCGACACAGGGCGTACCACAAGAGATAGCCTCCATAACAGTATTGGGCAAGTTATCTTGAACAGAAGTAACGATAAATACATCTGCTGCTGAGTAAGCTAGGGTCAAGGTTAAATCATCGTTTAAAGTGCCCAAATAATGGGATTCAAAGCCAAATTCTGGTGGTTCTTCGGGACGAGATGCACCAACAACCATCAGTTCTAATTTGTCTTTCCAGCCAGCTTGACTGAGCTTTTGTAATGCTGGTTGCAAGAAATGAAATCCTTTTCTCTTGTCGCTGGTTGCTTTGAGGGACAAAAATAAAATTAGTTGTTTGTCTTGGGGTAATTTTAGTAAATCTCGTGCTACTTTTTTATCAATTGGTCTGTAGACATCTGTATCCACGCTATTGGGAATCACCTCAACTCTGCACCCTCCAAATAAGGAACTTTCTTGAGCGCATTTAGCTAACCAAACACTGGGAGTTACCACGGTAAGATTCAGATTTTTCCAAGCTTTGTTTTTTCTGTTCCATACCCAACGGGATAAATCGCCATCCCTTTTACTACCAAGTTGAGGACATGAACCACAATTATCAATATAACGTTCGCATTCTTGATTGTAGTGACATCCTCCTGTAAAAGCCCACATATCATGAAGAGTCCAAACTATAGGCTGCTTGAATTTGGCGACTGTCTCTATTTTTAGATAGCCTGCACTAACCCAGTGTAAATTAATGATATCTGGAGCAAGTTGAGCAACTTGAGAGTCTGTTTTGTCTGGAAGCCAATGAAGAGAATAGTTACTCTTGCCACCATTGGGATAAAGTTTCAGGGGTAGTCGATCTAAAGTTAGTTTTAAACCAGTTCTTGCTTTGCCAATACCTGATTGAGCAGGTGAACCTATTATTAGGCGATCGCTAGTATTTTTGACCTGCACTAGCATCTGAGAGTCAACTTCAATAAGCTGAAAACCTTGATGTAAGCGATAAGCAGCACGAGCAGCCCCACCTTTGCTATCGGACGAATTGATGAGCAATACTTTCAGTTCTTTCACTACTCTAACCACCCCGATAAATCTCTTTTAATTAATTTTTGCAGTTCTAATATATCCTCACGGTAGGCATCAATTAACTGGCTGCGGATTTCTGGAGACAATTGTGGTTTTGTAAGACTTTTATTTTTGAGTTTTCTGACAACGCGATCGCGAATTTCCTGGGGAATAACCAGTTTCAAAGGCTCTTTTAAAATACTTTTAGTTGTTAAAAAATCATAAAAAAAACGATTTTTGGGTACGCCAGTTGCATTATACTGATTGAGTTTTTGAGCAGCAAAACTGTTGTCGATCTCCAGAAATTGAAAAACATCTTTTAAAGTTTTATCTGGATTATTCTTTAAATCTTCAAACAAATAAATTTTAATTTGTTCTGCATCAAATTTTTCTAAATACCGCTTTAATTGTACCGTATAAAATCCTGCATTAAGATAATGAAAACCCCACCACCAGTTATTCTCGATCCTCTCTTTTTCCATCTCTAAAGCTTGAGCAAAATCTGTAGTAGTTTCCAACTTATCTCTCAAGTGATGCACGAAATTTGAATAAGCTCTTTCGTAAGGATTACGAAGAATCGCAATTAGTTTAGCATCAGGAATATATGATTTTATTTTGGCACTAGCTTCTGGGTAATACAAATAACTAGGAGAAGCTTCTCCGATAGCTACTTCATTAGAAACTGCTGTAAATTGATCTTTGTAATCTGTAATAGTAGTTTTAAAATTTTTGAGATAGCCTTGATGAATTGTCCCTTGAGGAAAATCAAGTTGTGCATTTTCTAAAGCAAAAAAGTTAGTCTCTTTTACAGGACTCATATATACTTGTGGATGCTGAGTTAACCAATCATACAATGTGGTTGTTCCAGACTTCGCTGCACCAATAATCAAAAAATTCGGTAACATAATATTTTATTATAAAAGTTATAAAAAAATAGCTTTCTCATTTTTAAAATATGTTTTTTTTGATAAACTTGACTATTTGTTTGTAGATACATTAAGAAATTATCTTGACAAATAAGTATTATTTTTGAAATATTGATATAATTTTACTACTTATTCTTTTTCCTAAGCTAGGTGGTTTATACAATTTTTCATAAACCCAATTATCATAAGTTCTATCTGGAACAACTAAATTATTTTCTTTTAAAGGAAAAACCATTTCAGACAAAGTAATATTTTCGACTTCATTGTTAGATTTAGTAGTGTGAGTTGCTTCTTCTGTAAAACCAATATTAGAAATTAAATTGACCGCAGGAACAACTGATAGACCTGAGTTTAAAAGACAAGCGAAAAGCCACTTAGCTGCCCAACTATTTACTTGATCTGAAAAAGCCTTGTCAAAACGCTTTTTTCTGGCTTCATACTGCTTTTCTGAGCAAATTGCGTATTTGATTGCGTTTTTAAATTCTGATTTTGACCACTCTGATGTATTTAAATCATAATATTTCCAGGCTCTTTTCCAAGTTGCCCATCCCCACACACTCCCATAAATAGAAAAATGATAGCTTGCTATCTGAGATTGCCATTGCTTTTGAACATTTGTCCCACAAATACTTGCTATGCGATAATCTTCTCGATACTTTTCAAGTAATTCTGCACAAAACCTAAAGAATGTAGGGTGAGGCAAACAATCATCTTCAAGAATAATTGCTTCTTCAACCATACTAAATACCCAATCAAGACCACTAGATACTCGTTTTTTACAACCTAAATTAGTATCAGAATAATTTTTTTTTACTTCGCAATTCCAATCAACCCTGTCTATAATTGCACGAGAAGCAGCACATTTTTCTGCTTCCCCAGGTTTATCTTTACGAGGTCCATCAGCAATTACGAATAATTTCGATGGTTTTGCTTGGCGAATCGCTTCAAATACTTTTTCAGTGGTATCTGGTCTTTTAAAAATGATAAATGCAATGGGTGTTTTCATTGAAATAATAAGTTCAAATTTGCTTGGGATACCAATGATAAAGTTGTAGTTAGAAAATTTTTGAGAGAAAAGTCTTTTTAAACCCATTAATATAAGCTATATTTTGTTTAATTCTCCAAGGAATTAATAGTGCTTTGGTGAGCATTTTTCCAGTGTTGAAAGTGGGGGGATAAAATAAACAAACAAGATAAGAAGCAACTGCTTGAGATATTAAAGTAGCTATTGCTGCTCCCATGCCTCCTTGTTCGGGAATCAAAATAAAATTTAGAAATATATTAGATAAAGCACCTAAAGATGTGCTTATAAGACTAAATCTGGTGAAATTTTCTGCCATTAGCCATTGACTACGAGCAACACCCAAAAAGACAAAAAGCCCAGACCAAATATGTACGCTTAGAATCTGACCTGATTTAACATACTCTTGTCCCAGTAAAACAGTCATGAAATGAGTGGATATAAAACTCATGGGAATAGCGACCGTTAAAGACATCCACGCCATCAAATCATAAAGTTGCTGCAACTTAGTATAATACTCTTTCTCGCTTTTTTGTTTTGCTTTAATTATTGAAGGAAATACCGAGGTACTAACCGCCGTTGGTATAAAATACCAAATTTCAGAAAATCTGACTGCTGCTGCATAATTTCCTACTTCTTGACTGTTGGACATATTGCCCAACATCACCTGATCTATCTTCATATAGAGAGTAACCATTACACTTGATATTATCAATGGCCACGAGTCTTTTAATAAATTTATTGCTGAAGATTTTTTAAATTTCCATTTTGAACGACATTGATTTTGCTTAATATATATGGCAGTCATACCTACTGCTCTAATTATTGAATCTACCAATAACAAGTAAGCAAACATCATTAAAGGTAGTTTAAAAAAAATAAAAGATAATTTAGCTAGAGAACTAATAATAAATTGGCTACTCCTAACTATGACTATTGACTTTGATAATACTTGAGATTTAAACCATAAATCCAAAACATCAAAACTCTGAAACATTAAGCTCGAAGCAATAATGAAGGTCATTAAAATGATCTGAATATCATCACTAGAATGCCAAATAGTTACACCGATTAAGCTAATAGCTACTAAACTACCAATAAATTTTAAGATAATAGCTGTTCCTAAAATTTCACCAGTTAAATTCTTTTGTTTAACTAAATTACGAACTACTATTTTGTCTAACCCTAACTTTGCTATTGCTGCGAATAGAGCTACAAAACTACTGCTATAGCTAAGTTTGCCAAAACTTTCAGAACCCAAGTATCTAATAACATAAACTCCTACAACAAAGGAAATAATCATGCTTAATAAACGCTCAGCAGATAACCAACCTATATTACGAATAATTTTTCTTAATCCTGGACTGAGATTATTATCTACAGCTCTTAATTTATTAAGCATGTAATTTATACTTCTTCTGTTATGCACCTATGTTTGTTTGTGAGTTGATCCAAAGTAATTACCCTGATATTAAGTCATCATCAAAAAATAGTCTTATTTTGTTGCCTCTAAGTACTTTTTATCTGGATAGTAATGCTCATAACCATAAGGCTCTTTAGCGACATCGACTCCATTAGTAATAACTCCTAGTACATTAAATTGGGCAGTTTCCAAAACTTTTTTAGCTGCAGCAATACTGTCATAACTAGCTACACCAGGGCGCACTACAAACAACAAACCATCTACTAATTTGCTTAAAATCTTCGCATCAGCTAGACCAACTAAAGGAGGAGTATCAAAAATAATGCGGTCATAATTTTCCAATAATTTCATCATTAAAACTGCCATTGATAAAGAGTCCAATAAAGCTATTGGATTATCAGGGGTTGTACCCGCAGTTAAAACATCCAAATTAGGCCTAACATTTTGTACCCCTTCATACCATTCTGCTTCTTGATTGAGAACGTTAGTTAGACCAATCTGATTGGGAATTTGCCACAGATCGTGTTGTGATGAACGACGCAAATCACCATCTATAAGTAAAATTCGTTTTCCACATTGAGCTTGGGCTATTGCATAATTGGCAGAAACAGAAGATTTTCCTTCTTGGGCTACAGCACTGGTAATGGCAATTGTCTTGATTCTCTCTTTGGGATCTAGCAGTTGAAGATTTATTTGAATGTCTTGAAAAGCTTCCTTCACAGGTAAAATTAAGCCATCATCTGTTATAGCAGAAGAGGATTCTGCTAATACTGGCTGCTGTTTACCCTGAGTGATTCCTTTGCAATCAGGAATGACCCCCCGTAAAGGATAAGGCAACATTTGTTCGGCTTCTCTAGTATTTTTGATTGTGTTATCTCTGATATCGATTAAAAAGGCAACCGCAATACCCAGTAATGTACCTATTGCACCACCAGTAATCATCATCATTTTTTTCTGAGGTCCAATGGGAAACTCTGGTACTACTGCCTCTGAGACAACACGTGCTTTTCCAATGTCTTGTTCTTCAGCGATTTGAATTTCTTGAAGCTTATTCAGTAAAGTCTCGTAAGTAGTCTGAGAAGCTTCCACTCGACGCACTAATTCTTTTTGCTCTTCTTCTAACTGGGGTAAAATACTCGATCTTTCCTGATTGGAACTATAGATTTTGTTGAAAGCAGCTAGCCTTTTTTGTAAACCTTTTCTTTCTAAACCCAGATTAGCAAACTCATTAATTTGCCCTTCTTCAGATTCTCCTAAAGCTAGAATATTGGTGTTTCCGAGCAAAGCTTGTTGTTCACCTCCCAAAGTTTGAGCTATTTCTTGATTGAGAACTTGCTCTAGCTCTGCTGCTTCTTCTTGCAAAGAAATTACTTGAGGTGCATTGTTTGATAAATAATTACGGGTGCTTGCTAACTCTACTTTTACCTGTTGTAAACGCTCATAAATAGTTTGTACAGCCAAAGATTGGCTCAGAGTAGCGATCGCCGATGCTTTTTCCCAGCTAATACCTAATTGAGAATTTAATGCAGAGTAACGAGCGTTTACGTCTTCTAATTCTGCTTCAATAGTATCAATTTGACTTCTTATATTACTGATGCTATTAATAGTGGCACTGGTTTCTTCTGTTAAGTTAGCTATTTGATATTGGTTTTTAAATTTGCGTAATTCTGATTCTGCTTCTTGAACGTTTGCTTTTACCTGAGGAAGCTGTTCGGTAATGAAAGTTCTGGCTGCCACTGCTTCAGTGCGATTTGATAATCTGTCTTGATCTTTATACAACATCAAAGCTTGATTGACAACAGAAGCTACTACTTCAGGATCGTTACCTTCATATCTGATGTTTAAAATATCAGTCCCCGTTATTGGTCTGACTTGAAATGATTCGCGAAAAGATTGATACCGAATAAGTTCTCCTCCCTCATCTCTTAAATCAAGCTCTTTAATTAGCTTTTCTAGAATAGGACGAGAACGTAAAATTTCGGCTTCTGTCGCTAAAGGGTCGCTCTCTTCTGAAATAACTTCGATATTTCCTGTCTCATTTTCAAACCCCGATAAAGTATCGGTTTTATTACTTTTAATTAGTACTTTTGCTTCAGCCTCATAGATCTGTTCTTGAGATAGTGCATAACCCAAAGAAATACCTAAAACTCCACATAGAGTGAGTGTTGCTGGAAGCCAACGACGCTTTAGAACTAGCCAATACTTCTGAAAATCGAGATATTCATCGATGTGAACATTTTGTTCGATTGTGTTCATTTTAATTATTTTAATTAATAAGTTACCGTAGAGTTACAATCTCGAATTGTTGTCAACTATACTTGATTTTATCTAACTAACTACTTTCATTATTATTGCTATCGATCATACACTAAATTACTTTACTCCTGCTGTTGATTTGCTTAATCTATGCTCAATGTATTACCAGATAAGTAACTAACAGAATCTGATTTACCACTTAAAGATAAGCCATAGGGAACAATTAAATGTTTAGTCAATTAATTGTATCTTTTCTTTAAACCTTAATATGCTCCCTTGCCAAATAATACTACTTGTACAGTCTTCAAAAGAATTTTGATATCAAAAGCTAAAGACCAGTTTTGAATATATCTAAAATCTAAGGTAAATACTTTGTCTGAATTGGTATCGGAACGACCGCTTACTTGCCATAAACCTGTAATTCCTGGCAATACTTCATGACGAAAATGATGATGTTCGGAGAACTTATCCACATCTCTTATTGGTAATGGACGAGGACCTACTAAACTCATTTCCCCCAATAAAACATTAAATAACTGGGGTAATTCATCTAAACTATAGCGACGTAAATACTTACCAACAAAAGTAATTCGAGGGTCGTCGGAAATCTTAAATAAAATTCCTCCTGAAACTTCATTTTTCGCTTCTAATTGCTTTTGCAATTGACTGGCATTTTCGACCATGGTTCTAAATTTCCAAACCTCAAACTGTCTTCCTTTTAGTCCGACACGTGTTTGCTTGTACAATACAGAACCAGGAGAGTCCAGCTTAATTAGTAACCCAATCAATAGCATTGGTATACCTAATACTATTAATAAAGAAGTTGCAACTACTAAATCAAAAATACGTTTTAACAGAAAATCAATACCAACAATTGTAGGACTGGTATATCTTATTGTGGGAATACCTTCTATATCTGCTAGTTCAGAAGGCTGACTGGGAATTGGTTGTTTGATAGGAATTATACGCCAACTAATTCCAGATGTTTGCAAGTTCCAAAACAGCTTAGTTTGGTGTTTAATTTCTTCCCAAGAACAAATAAATACTTCATCTAAATTTTGCTCTAGAACCTGTTGGTAAATGTCTTCAAAATATCCGTCATTATTGTAGGAATATAAGTCTAAAGTCTCTACAATATCAAAAGATTTTGTTTCAGCAAATACAAATTGGCAATGTTTAATATCTTTGGTCACTCCGACTAAAAGAACTTTACGACGTAAAGGAAGAAAATAGTTACGAATGAAAGTAATTGTTTCAAAGACAACAAAGCGTTCGCTACAAACTACGAATAAATTAATTAGCCAGAGCAAAGCAAGACACAATATTAACGATTGGCTATTAATATTAACTCCTAAAAAAGCCCAAAGTGATACCAAAAAAGTTCCGTAGGTAATAGAACAAGCGGGAACAACATCTCGAAGCCTACGACTACGATCTTTCGTACTGTAAAGTCCAGCAGCAAGAAAAATCAACAGATTGAGTATGACGATAGCGTTTAATACTCGGTCGCCCCTAAAGCCGTCTATCTCAATAATCAAACTATTTTCGACAAACAGATTGTTTAGTATCTTGACCAATATCCAACTGATAACTACCGCAGAGTTATCGATAAAAATCAAAAATAAAGTTCTGAAAAAGTAAATTATTTTACGACCAACTATTCTAAAAGTGGGGGAAGAACGAAGGTCAAATCCTTCATCAAACTGCTTTCCAATCTGATTGTTTCTGATTAGGAAGTTATTAGGATTTAGAAAAAAATTTAAAAAAATTATTAATTTTTGCCAAGGTTCATGAGTAAGGTTGCTATCATTTTGCATTTTATTACTTATCGCTTTTGCGCTTACTTTATTTTTGTGAATTCAATAGTTAGTAATTTGTATTTATCTTCTATTTTTTTTAAGAAAGTAGCATTCCTTGTTACAATTTTTGAATCAAAATTAATGAGATTGATAATAATTTGCTGTTTGTCATTAAAATTAAACTTAAAACTTACAAAATAAAGAGATTTAACAATGAATAAGCTAAAGATAAACGACTTAATTCCGATTAATTTGCTGAAAAGCTGTAATCCCTTATTTTACAGTTTACTTTATCCCTTTTAACCATTTTCGGTTATCTAATGCTTTCTACGGGTTTACACTTAAGTTTTTATACCTTATTAGTTAATTTTCGGTAAAGATGAAATATTATTATTAACGTTGAGATATATTCTACAATTACAATTCAAGTATGACCATAACTTTACTGAAATCAGAAGAGAACTTCATCAAAAGTTTAAAATATAAGTAAGTAATTTCACTTAAAAATTTTTGAATAAACTTTAAAATTGAATAAAACAAAAATTTCTAACTAGGGGTAGGTGATTT
>NZ_LR213996.1 GCF_900659865.1 Hyella patelloides LEGE 07179 | reverse complement strand
AGTGCTAGCAGAAGTTTACAACGAGTATCAATCTCGGCTGGCTGCTAATAATGCGTTAGATTTTGATGATTTAATTTTAATTCCTGTAAGATTATTTGAGCAAAATGAATCTATTTTAGGTTATTGGCCTCTAAAATTATATTGAGTAAGATGCTTTACAATTCTCTATCGAATACATTACTTATGACTATATTGCAATAAATCCTTAACACTTTAGTTCATATAGACAATATATAAATTGACCTCTGGGATTGTTATCATAGCTGATTATCAAATATTGATTTACTAAGACAACAAAAATGTACTTTATGTAATTGAAAGTCAATCTCAAAAGCTAAGAGTTAATAGCTAACAGTCAACAGCTTAAAATATTACTATTATTTTTTTATACTTTGAATCAGTAAAATACTAATTATCTATTATCTATTACCTAATTAAATGAGTGATTTATACATCTCTTGGACAGAATACCATCAAAAAATTGAAGCCTTAGCCATTAAAATTTATCAATCTGGCTGGAAATGCGATCGCATTGTTTGTTTAGCGAAGGGAGGATTAAGGGTAGGAGATATTTTATGTCGCATTTTTGATGTCCCATTAGCAGTTCTTTCCACTGCTTCTTATGGAGGAGAAAATAATCAAACCCGTGGCAAAATCACAGTATCCCAAAATATTTCTATGACGGAAAAAACTCTTTCAGGAAGGGTTTTACTGGCTGATGATTTAGTAGATTCAGGAATTAGTTTACAAGTAGCACAAAAATGGTTACAAGAACGCTATCGGGGAGAAATTACCGAACTTAAAACCGCAGTAATTTGGTGTAAAAGCTGTTCTGTATGTGAACCTGATTATTATGTAGATTACTTAGCCGATAATCCTTGGATACATCAACCTTTTGAAATTTACGAAAATATTGCAATAGAATCTTTAATCAGATAACAATAATGAATGAATTCAAAATAAAAGCTCCCTTTAAACCCATGGGAGATCAACCAGATGCGATCGCACAGTTAACTAAATCTCTAACAGAAGGTAATCGCTTCCAAACTCTTTTAGGAGCGACGGGTACGGGTAAGACTTTTACGGTAGCGCAAGTAGTGGCGCAAATTAATCGTCCCACATTAGTGCTAGCTCATAATAAAACTTTAGCTGCTCAGTTGTGTAATGAGTTAAGACAATTCTTTCCTAACAATGCGGTAGAGTATTTTATTAGTTATTACGATTATTATCAACCAGAAGCTTATATTCCTGTTACCGATACTTACATAGAAAAAACAGCTTCGATTAATGATGAAATAGATATGTTGCGTCACTCAGCAACGCGATCGCTTTTTGAGCGAAAAGATGTAATTGTGGTTGCTTCTATTAGCTGCATATATGGTTTAGGAATGCCCGTAGAATACCTCAAAGCAGCAATTAAGCTGGAATTAGGTACAGAAATTAATATGCGGGAATTAATCAGAAGTTTTGTTGGCGTGCAATATTCTCGAAATGATATGGAGCTAGGAAGAGGGAACTTTAGAGTAAAAGGAGATGTTTTAGAAATAGTTCCCGCTTATGAAGATCGGATTATTCGCATTGATTTTTTTGGCGATGAAATTGATAGCTTAAGCTATGTCGATCCCCTTACAGGAGAAATTTTAGCTAATTTTGAAACTATTAGTATTTATCCAGCACGTCACTTTGTTACTCCAGAAGAAAGATTAGAAATAGCTTGCACTGATATTAAAGCAGAATTAGACAATAGACTAAGAGAATTAGAAGCAGAAAATAAACTCTTAGAAGCTCAAAGATTAAGACAAAAAACCCGTTATGATTTAGAACTGTTACAAGAAGTAGGCTATTGCAATGGTGTGGAAAACTATTCCCGTCATTTAGCAGGAAGAAACTCTGGTGAACCTCCAGAATGCTTGGTAGACTACTTCCCTGATGACTGGTTATTAATAGTAGATGAATCCCATGTTAGTGTACCCCAAATCAGAGGAATGTATAATGGCGATCGCGCGCGCAAAAAAGTCTTAATCGATCATGGGTTTCGTTTACCTTCGGCTGCGGATAATCGTCCTTTAAAATCTGATGAATTTTGGCACAAAGTAAATCAATGTATCTTTGTTTCGGCAACTCCTAGTAATTGGGAAATAGAACAGTCAGATAAAAGAATTATCGAGCAAATCATTCGTCCTACAGGAGTAATCGATCCTGAAATTTTAGTACGTCCTACTGATGGACAGGTAGACGATCTTTTAGGGGAAATTAAAACCAGAATAAAACTTCAAGAAAGAGTTTTAATTACTACTCTGACGAAAAGGATGTCTGAAGACTTGAGCGAATATTTTGCAGAAAGAGGAATTAAAGTACAATATCTTCATTCAGAAATTAAAGCTCTTGAAAGAATAGAAATTTTACAAGCTCTGAGAAAAGGTGAATTTGATGTTTTAATTGGAGTCAATTTATTGCGGGAAGGTTTAGATTTACCAGAAGTATCTTTAGTAGCCATTCTTGATGCAGATAAAGAAGGTTTCTTACGTTCTGAAAGCTCAATTATTCAAACTATAGGAAGAGCAGCACGTCATATAAAAGGACAAGCAATCTTGTATGCTAATAACTTAACAAAAAGCATGATGCGAGCCATCGAAGAAACAGAAAGAAGACGCAATATTCAAATCGCTTATAACAAAAGAAACAATATCACTCCCAAACCTATCTTTAAACAAGCAGATAACTCTATTCTCAATTTCTTAGACTTATCTCGCCGTTTAAATTCCGAACAATTAGAAGAAATCTACGAACAATCTGACGAATTACCCTTAGAAAAAGTCCCCGAATTAATCGAACAATTAGAAGCCCAAATGAAGGAAGCAGCCAAAAACTTAGAATTTGAAACTGCTGCCAAATATCGCGATCGCATTCAAAAATTACGGGATAAATTATTAGGTAAAAAATTACCCAATTAAACAAAAGTAAATATGCTTTTAAATCCCCCTCAGAACTTACCTTTTCTCTCAGCTATTTGTTGGCAAATAGACGATATTTATCGATTATTACCCAAAGAGATGCTGCAAATTTATGAGAGAAATTGGCGATACTGTGGAATTTTAGCAACACCAAGCACTGAAGAAATATCTTTTATTAAGCAATTATGCCACTATTATAATTCTGATTTAATTATTAATAATTTATCTATGTTCAAAAGAGAATTTCATCGTCTTATTTTGACAGTTTTGTCTACTTTTAATGCCAAATATTTATTAGATTACGGTGCTTATTTTGGTGGTGGAACTCTCTTTAGTTTAGATTATGGCGAATATCGTTTAAGCAAAGATATTGATTGTATTTGTGGCGTTGGTGAAGGCTATCGACAATTAAGACAGCAAATTTATTCATTAGGTTATGATGCCTTATTTTCAGATACTAAAGAGATTGAACTACCTCAAGCCATTAAATCAGATCAATATGGCATTCGTTTTCCTGTTTTGATTAAAAATACGATTATAAAAATAGAAATTGTTGCAGAAGGTAGAATTGCTTTAGAACAACCAGAATATCCTAATTGGAGTCCTGTTCCCTGTCTTAATTTTAAGGATCGTATTGCTGAAAAACTCTTAGCTAATAGCGATCGCTGGCTGGATAATTCCGTAAAATCAAGAGATTTAATCGATTTAGCCATAGCAAGAATACATTCTCCCTTTCCAGAAGAAGCTTTTCATAAAGCAGAGCAAGCTTATCCTGTTATAGAACCATTAAAAGAAGCAATTATTAATTTTCAAGCTAAACCAGAATACAGAGAAGAATGTTTTTCCATTCTGCAAATTGATAACCCAGCTCAAGTTATTAATGGTTTAGATTTATTAGCTCAAGATTTTAATTTTGATACAACAGAAAGAACTTTTCCAGAAACAAACTATGATTATTTAGATAATTAGTCATTCTAAATATAAATCATCGGTTACTCAGTATTCTTTTTCATCCCTCACCCCGATTAGCTCAAGGATCGAGATTAAAGGATCGGGAATAAGGAAAATTCTCCGCGTTGTACCAAACACAGGTATGAAATATTTACTAATAAAAAATCAAGCAGCGCATAAAATTAGTAAATAGCGGAAAATGGCCGAAGAGAGATAGGAACAAAATCCACACCAAAACTAGAGCGGTTACCCGATCGAATTTGCACTAATTGTACTGCTTTATCACGATCGCCTGATGGCAAAAACTTCACGTTCCCAGAAGCACCTGAAATACTAAAATTATCAGAGCTTAAAGCCTCTTGAATACCTTGACGAGTAGGGTTAATCGAAATTGCTTCGGCTAATGCTTGAGTCGCATCGTAAGCTAAAGCACTGCGCCAATTAATATCTCCATCCCATAAACAAGTCGCATTCTGAGGAAAACTAGAGTCAAGATGGCTAAGAATATGCCAGGGTACAGCTAGCACCACACCTTTACCTGATTCCCCTGTAATTTTCAATGTTTCGGGGCGATATAGACTATCTCCTCCTAAAAGAGGTAAGTTTCCATTGTTTATTTGGATGATAGCCAGACTATTATTAACTGTATTAGGAAAAGCAGCACTAGGAAACAAAATTAAAGCTTCTGCGCCTTCTTGTCGTGCTTTTTGCACAATATCCGCTACATTAAAGTTAGGTTGAGCAAAGTCAAATTCGGCTACAATCTCACCACCACTAGATAAGACTTCGGTTTTAAAAATATTTTGTAAGGATTTACTGTAATTACTTTCGGAAGTGTAAATGATAGCTGCTTTGCGTTGTTTTAAAGTTTGTAAAAGATATTTTGCCAACGCATTACCCGCATAGCGATCGCTAGGAACAGTACGAAAGACATAATCACTTGCTCCTGAAATCTCTACAGAGGTGCTAGTGGGGGAAATTAAGACTAAATTATTTTCTTGATAAATAGGAGCAGTAGCTAGGGTGACACTACTAGAAAAATGCCCAATTACGCCTAAAACAGAGTCATCTTTGGCAAAAGCATTGGCTAGCTGTTGTGCTGTCTCGGAATTGTTACCATCATCAGCGATCGCAATTTTTAAGAGTTTTCCTGCAATACCACCATTTTGATTGATTTCATCTTGTGCTTGGGCGACTCCCCGTAATAATTCTTTAGCCGTATTGACACTTGAGCTAATAGGTACAGATGCTACCAAAGTATGAGATGCATCATTTCCAATACGGGCATTATTGAGATAAATTAAAGCTTCGGGATCGTTACGCTTAGTTTTTAAAGAGGCTTCTAGCATGGAAACGGCTTGCTCATAATCGCCTTTATTTAAAGCTGTAACGGCAGTTTCTTTATTATTACTACTACCTTCTGTAATTAAAAGTCGATTTCCTGTACTGATTAAAGAATCTATCGCAGTAGTGGGTTTTGGTTGCTGTGATTTATTAGGTACATCAGTTGATGATTGTGGATTATTACCAGTAAAGGAATTATTTTGCTTAAAAAACCACCATCCGCCACCAATTACCCCTAAAGTAATTAATAAAGATAGTATTAGTACTGAAGTTTCATTTTTTTGTGCCATCGTTTTTTAGGAGTCAAAAGTCAGTAATCATTCGTGGGATATAAGGCTTGCGCCATCAAAATAATTCAGCTACAACCAATCATTAACCATCAACACATCGACAATTAACAATTAGCAAAGATGAAATGGCAATTAGTATCTACAGAAGAAATTCCCCAATGGTTTATCGATGCTGTTAAATCATACACTCCTAATTCTAAAGGAGAGTTTGCTGCACAATTATTATGGCAAAGAAGTATTAGAGATGTAGAGGAGTTACCAGGATATATCGATCCCGATTGTTATCAACCAACGGGTGCGGCTGCTTTTGGCGAGGAAATGGTACAGGCGATCGCTCGTTTGCAAACTGCTTTTGCTGACAAGGAAAAGGTAACTATCTGGGGTGATTTCGATGCAGATGGTGTAACTTCTACTAGCGTTTTATGGGAAGGATTAGGACAATTTTTCTCCCAGGATATCCTGCTTAGTTACTATATTCCCAATCGTCTGACAGAATCCCACGGTTTAAATCATACTGGCATTGCTCAATTGGCTGCATCGGGTACAAAATTAATCGTAACTTGCGACACTGGTAGCACTAATATTACAGAGATTGAATATGCTGCGAAATTAGGTATTGATGTAATTGTGACAGATCATCATACCTTACCCCCCAATCGCCCCCCTGTAACAGCTATTATCAATCCCCGTTATTTTCCTACAGAGCATCCTTTATATTCTCTTTCTGGGGTAGCAACCGCTTATAAGTTAGTGGAAGCCCTTTACAACGCTTTACCCCATATTCCCCAACAGCCTTTAGAGTATTTATTGGATTTAGTTGCCATTGGTTTGATTGCCGACTTAGTAGAGTTAAAAGGAGACTGTCGTTATCTAGCGCAACAGGGTATTAAACAGTTAAAAAAACAAGCCAATCCTGCAACCGCAAATCGCCCAGGAGTAACCAAACTATTAGAATTATGCCAGAAAACAGGCGATCGCCCTACGGATATTTCTTTCGGTTTAGGGCCTAGAATAAATGCAGTAAGTCGTATTCATGGTGATGCTAGCTATGTAGTGGAATTACTCACCAGTCAGGATATTAAGCGTTGTCAAGAGTTAGCTTCCGAAACAGAATTAGCTAATACTAGACGCAAATCATTACAAAAAGATACTTTAGATCGAGTAGAAAAAAAGGTATCTCGCCTCGATCTTTCTACTACCAATGTAATTGTTTTGGAAGATGAACAATGGCAAGGGGGAGTATTAGGATTAGTTGCAGGGCAAATTGCTCAACAATATAATCGCCCCACCATTTTATTAAATAGTAGTACTGATAGTGAAGGTAATACTTATGTGAAAGGATCGGCGCGATCTGTTAATAATATTGACTTATATCAATTAGTTAATTCCCAAGCTCATTTATTGCATCGCTTTGGGGGACATCCTTTTGCTGCGGGATTGAGCTTATTAAAAGAGAATTTGCCCCTATTTAAACAAGGAATCGAACAGCAATTAAAGCAACAATTAGATATTACCAATACAGAGCAAATTTTAGATGTCGATTTAACTGTTACCGTTGCCGATTTAGGAAAAAATCTTTTTCAAGAATTAAAACTAATCGAACCCTGTGGCATGGGAAACCCTGCCCCCAAACTATTAATTAAAAACTGTCGCTTTCTCAATCCTTGGCACAGCAATATTAAAGATAAAAATGGCGGAAAAGTAAAATATATTAAAACCACTTTTAATTTAATTGATAAATCTTTTGAACGCCCTTTTCCTGGGTTATGGTGGGGACATTATAAAGATGAAATACCCGAAAATACTAATTGTAATGTTGTAGTAGAGTTAGATTTTAATACCTTTAACAAACGCTATGAAGTCCGCTTAATCGATCTTCAATTAGCCAACAATAATCACAATTTACAAACTTCTAGTACCCAAGAAAAATATATAATAGATCGTCGTAATAAGGATAACGTAGAAACTTTTAACTCTAACAATCTATCTTTCGTGCTGCAAAATGATTGCCCCATACAATGGAATGAAATCCAACAAAAATATCATTATGCAGTAAAAAGAGCACAAAAATTAGTCTTAAATTATAATGCTCCTGAAACTACAGAAGCATCAAAAACTTGGCAACAATTAATTGGAATTGTTAAATATCTCTCTCGTACCAAAAAAACTGTTAGTAAAGAACAAATAAAAGAAAAATTAGCAATAAGCGATCGCTCTTTTGAATTAGGTTTACAAGCCCTAGTTAATATTGGCTTTAGCTATAACCATACAGGACAAACTTATCAATTCACTCAAGGAAATCATCAAATACAAAATAATGCTACAGCAGCGATCGATTCCTTCTTATCTACAGTAGCAGAAGAACAATTTCAACAGCGTTATTTCACACAAGTTCCTCTACCAGTTATTACTAAGCATATTGAATCTTAATTTAACTGATAACTGATTACTGCTAAAAGAGTTGCCAACTAGATGAATCTAAACACTTCAACTGTTCGAGGCGTTTTTGGAAATAACGATGGTCTAGTCTTGACCAACAATGTATTGCTGCTGCTTCAATATTAATTGCCCAAACCCAAATGTGAGCAGTTTGCGTTAAAGCTTGTAAACAATTCCATTCCTTGTCAGTCAAAGAGTTTACTGCTTTATAACCTTCAAAAAAAGCATCACGAATATTTCGACTAATACCAGTACGCAAAGACACTTGAAGAAATTTTGCCACATCAAAAGCACGCCAGCCATAACCACATTGGTCAAAATCAAAAATAGTGATTTGATTATCTGGAGTAAAATGAGCATTCCCACTATGAGGATCGCCCCAGCAAACACTCCAATAAGGAGACTTTTGAGGTAAATCTACTAATTGCTCTTTGATATCATGAACTTTTTGTTTGAGATAGTCCAAGTCTTGATGGTTTTCTCGCAGAAAAGGAGCGATCGCTGTTATCGAGCTATCCAACAAATACTCTAAAGTTAAAGCCTTGGGTGGTGCGTGATAGGCAAAATCTAATCCTATATCGTGAAGTTTTCCCAATGTTTGCCCAAAAATATTACTTTGGGTGGGGTTTAAATCGCCAAGGGGTATAGAGCCTTCTGCGTAGGAAAATAAAGCAGCATAGCGATCGCCTTCTAACGCAGGAATTGTTACATATAATGCATTATCTATAGTAGCAATGGGGTAAGCTACAGGAAAATAGCGTTGATGTAAGAAATTGAGTAGTTCTAATTCAAAATCGATGTCTAAACGCGATCGCCAATGATGATGAGAAATTCGTAAAATATAGGACTTACTCGCAGATTCTACCAAATAAACATCACTTAAGCCACGATTCCACAGTAAACACTTATCCACATAACCCAAGTCGTAATTATCCAAAACTAACTCGATCAATGCTTGGGGCGATAAAGTAGAGTAAACTGCGGGGAACAAATCTCTCATGAGATTAGAGCCAAGATTCCTTGGGTATACGGCAAAGACCCCCCATACTAGTACAAGGGTCTATTTATAACTAACGTACTAGCCTTCTGACACGCAAAAAGTATTCATCTATACGGTTAATCAGAAAGTTCCATAACCAAAAATGATGGGATACAGTGTTACTATCGGTTTCATACCTGTCTTGAACGAGTTGCTCATTGAGGGAAACCCAAGGGGCTGATTCTGTCGTTTCACGGCAGAACTTGTAAGCCCCGCCCAAGACCCCTAAAGGACTCGGCTTCGCCGTCGCGCACTCGTTCGCTAAATCAGCAACGCCATAATTGCTAGCCAGTCTTTTTACTTTTTGCCAAGAATGCTAATCATTTTTTAACGAAACACATCCTACAATTTTCATCCCAAACTATTTTTTAGATGATCGCTGACTCGTAGAGCATTTGCCACAATGGTTAAAGTAGGATTTACTGCACCCATAGAAGGAAAAAAACTACCATCAACGACATAGAGATTTTCTAGATCATGAGTGCGACAGTTGAGGTCAAGAACAGTGGTTTTGGGGTCTGAACCAAACTTACAAGTACCTACCTGATGCCAGACTGCCGAAAGAGGCACTTTTTTAGACATAAACATGAAAAAGCCTATTTTACGCAGATATCCCTGCCACATATTCAGAAAGTCATTGTGGGTTTTAAGATTATTGGGGGTAAAATCCACTTTAATTTTGCCTGATTCAGTTAGGGTAATACGATTGTTAGGATCGGGTAAATCTTCGCTAGTCAACCACCAGTCTACCGAGTGTTCTGCCATGTATTCTAAAGTTGGTTTAGGAACAGAGTCGGGAGAAAAAATAGCTAATCGATTCCACTGTGATTTACCCGTCATTTGGATTTGTCCCAGAGGATAATCGTGTTCGGGACTACCAAAATAAAAATCATTAAAGCCCAGAGTTTTTTGGAAAGTAGTAGGATTAAGTTTATCAGCGATCGCAATTAAGGTAGAATGGTTGTGTAACATTAAGTTGCGCCCTACCATTCCTGAAGAATTTGCCAAGCCATTGGAATGTTTATTGTTGGCTGATTTTAAGAGCAAAACTGCGGAGTTGATTGAGCCACAGGAGAGAATAAAAGTATCGGCGGTATATTGTTCTTGATTACCGTCAGTTTCGACTTCTACCGCTTTGACTTTCGTACCACTCTCATCAGTAATTAATCTAGTTACCAGGGTGTTTATTTTGAGTTCTACATTTTCGTATTCCGTAGCAGGATCGACACAGGCTTTTTGTGCATCCATTTTGGCATCGATTTTACAAGGATAAGGGTCACAGGTTGCACAGCGAATACAGGGACTATTTTCGGGATCTTCTACATTACGATCTACTGCTAATGTCAAATGGTGAGGATGCAAACCTAATTTCTGTAGGTCGTCTGCAACTTCCTGCATTCTTGGTTCATGGGGTAAAGGAGAAAAGGGATATTCCGCCGACATGGGTGGTTCAGTTGGCTCTTCTCCTTTTTGTCCGTGGATTTTAAAGATGCTTTCGGCGCGAGTGTAATAAGGTTCAATGTCTTGATAGCTTAATTGCCAAGCGGGGGAAATACCATCTTGATGTTTAACTTCTCCAAAGTCCGCTTCCCGCATCCGTTGTAAAGCTGCGCCATAGACTTTAGTGTTACCACCAACGTTATAAAAAGCTTGGGGTAAGAAAGCATTATTATCTTTATTCAGCCATTTCTCTGGTATTTGATACTTTCTCCCCTGAAAAATAGCATCGGGATTCCAGTTGTCGTCTTCTTTAGGCAAATATCCGCCTCTTTCCAAGATTAGGATGCGTTTTCCTGTGGGGGCGAGGGAATAAGCTACTGTACCGCCACCTGCACCCGCACCGATAATAATTACGTCGTAGTGTTTCATGGTTTATGATTGGTTATTTATGGTTGGTTGTTAGTGGTTAGTGGTTGATTGTTCCGCCTTCACTACCTTTAATTGCTAACTTTTGATCGCGAAATGCGGTGACTTAAAAATAGCTCTAAGCTAATAGCTAATCGCGAGCGCGATTTTTAAACTATGTCAAGCCAATCTATCAATCGATCCTTGATTTCTGTTGCATTGGGCATTTTTTGTTGGCGCATTAATTCAGATACGGCTGCAAGCTCTCGATCTCTGTTCACTCCTGCCACTGCCATGACTTTGTTATTTTGTAGATAGAATGCAAGAAATTCTGATTTATCTAAATTGCCATCTATATATATCTCATCCCACTGTTCTGCGTGTCCCACATAGCGTAGTTTGACATCGTATTGACCAGACCAAAAGAAAGGAACAATCGTAGAAGTAGTCCGCAAACCGCTCTTAGCCAACTGGAGTTTAGACTAAGTAGATTGAATATTTAGTCAATGCAATAAATAAATAGATTCAGAAAATCAACTTGATTGATTGGAAAATGGGAACTCCTTAAGCTGATTTATTCTCTTCTTTCGCTTTTT
>NZ_LR213995.1 GCF_900659865.1 Hyella patelloides LEGE 07179 | reverse complement strand
CGCTTTTCGGAATTTTTCTTTTTAGGAAAAATATCTTGAAATAGCTTCCACTCTAGGTCATTTAATCCCTCAAATTTGCCTGGCATCTTCAGTCGTTTAGTTACAACCTTCTTATTTTATCTATTATTAGTGGGATAGGTTCATCGCTTTTCAACTCCGATTTCAGATGTATTTCATTTGTGTGGCTGATGGATGTGGGATATAAGATGAGGGTTGTGAGAGTAAAGAGAACAGCGATCGCAAAAGATTACCATAATAAAACAAATAGATATTTGTTTTACTGCCTTTTTTTTACTTTTTCAAGAACTATTAACCACTGTTTAATCTATCACTTTAGTCGTAGATAAATATACTTAACAGGTCAGCGAAAGTTAGAGACTATTTACCTCTTTCGTTGAGGTTTGATTTGAGACGTTTTTCAGATGTTTATCGCGATCGAGTTTTCTAAGATTGAGTTAAGAAAGTTGTTAAAAGGAGAAATAAATAAGAGATCGCGCTTTAATTAAATTAAATTCAGACTTAATTATTCACCTGAACAAATACCTGAATTTTTCCTCTGTTACTGCTTAAAAGCTAGAAGGATAATTTCAATAAGTTTTGAGCTTTTAAAGTAGTAGTCAAGTTTTTCCATTGAGAGCATCCGCAAGAAGCTCAACAAAATAAAATGAGATACCAAGAGCAACTAACAACAATGAATACCGAGCTAAATTCAGGGGATGTTTTAAAATCTCACTATCGAATTTTACATCAGTTGGGTCATGGAGGCTTTGGTCGTACTTACTTGGCAGAAGACATTAATCGTTTTAACGAACGCTGTGTTCTTAAAGAGTTTGCACCTCGACTTCAAGGAACGTTTGCTCTCTCTAAAGCACAAGAGCTATTTGAGCGCGAGGCGGGAATTCTCTATCGATTGCAGCACCCACAAATCCCTAAGTTCCGCGAACTGTTTCGCTATAAGTATCAAGATAAAGGACGTTTATTTTTAGTACAGGATTATGTTGAGGGGCAAACTTATCATGCTCTTTGTCGCGATCTCGCTCAAGAAGGCATGAAATTTAGTGAGGTGGGAATTAAGCATTTATTAAAGCAAATTTTGCCCGTTTTGCAGTATATTCATGCGATGGGAGTAATTCACTGCGATATTTCCCCCGATAACATAATTTTACGTAGCGCAGATCGATTACCAATGTTAATTGACTTTGGCAGTATTAAGGCGGTCGAAAACAAGGCACAATCTCAATTGATGGGGGCAATTTTCACTACAGATTCATTATCTCTGATTGGAACGGCAATCGGCAAAATTGGCTATGCTCCACCAGAGCAAATAGAGCGAGGGATTGTTTTTGCTCACAGTGATTTGTACGCTTTAGCTGCAACTGCGGTGGTGCTGCTGACGGGTAAAAAACCACAAAGACTAATTGAAACCAATTACAAAATAGTAAAAGTTAGTGTCGCCAACATTTTGTGATTTTTAAATTTAGTATTGCCTGAAAAACTTTATTTATCTGGAACTCTCCCCATGTTACAAGAAACTACAGTTAACGGAAATATGTTGATGAATTTAAATCATTATCAGTATGAAGATCGAAGTAAAAGTAACAAACTTACAATTGATATCAAAGCAAAAATTCACAAGCTTTCCGAGCATCCAGTCTATAGTGAATTAACTTCGATAGCTAAAATTGAATGTTTTATATCATATCACATTTTTGTTTATTGGGATTTTATGAAGTTACTTAAATCTCTACAGAACAAACTTATTTTAGCTTTACAAGGACAATTTATAGAATGCAATGATAATAATAAAAAATTGATTAATGAGATTATCTTGAGTCGAGAAAGCGAGCTATATTCTTATGGAGAACTCAACGAAGATTTTGCTATTTATCTTCATTCTATGGCAGAAATAGGAGTCGATCCTTATTTTCTTTGGTCTTTTTTGAAATCAGAAGATAATTTACATTTACTTAAACCAGGAATAAAAGAGTTAGTGGCATTTAACTTAAAGATTGTTCAATTAGCAACTATAGAAGAAACAGCAGCAACTTTTTTCTTCGGACAAGAACAACTTACTTTTTCAGTACTACTAGCAATCATTAAAGTCTTAAAACAAGAAAACAAAGAATGTTCGAGCTTGATTAGTTATGCCGATAAAACAATCCAGAAAAACAGTAGTAACTCTGAAATAATAGCTTTTAAAATACTCGATTATCTTTGTCAAAATGAAATCTCAAAAGTTCGAGCATTAAAGGCTGGATTAAAAGCAATAAATTACAAGAAAAAACTTTGGGACTATGCTCTGGCAGAAATGACGGAAATTAGCTAATTATTTCTGATTTTAATCAATTAATAGTGTTCCCTATTTAATAGGATATTGGGCAATAAATTAATCGCTATTTTTGAGTTACAAGAAAAGCAAATGTATAAGTCAACTTGGTTATCAATATTACAAAATGTCATTTTTGAAGCGATCGCTATTTTACTGATAGTTGCTAGTGGTATGGAAACGGGAAATATGATCTCTGATTGTTTGCTGTTTCTGTTTTATTCGATGCTACTAAGATTAACTTGGAATAGTGCAATTGTTATTCATGGCTTGGGACATACATTTGCGATCGCTGTTATTGACCAGCAATTATCTATTTTAAACCTGACGAATATTCTTGAACACAGAAGTATTAAAACTGTTTTCCAGTCATTACTGCCTTTTAGCAACATATTCATTCCTTTTCTAACTACCTGTAGCGACTTTCCATATCTCGCAGTCGGTAACTCTACTCAAGTAAGAGTCAAAGCATTAGGCGGTATCTTATTTAATTTTTTATTTGTGGCGATTACAGTTTTCTTCCATCCCAGTAATTTAATTAGCCAAACTTTTATAGTTGCAAATCTACTAATTGCCCTATCTTCCCTTTCAGACATAGATGCGTTAGTAACAGGAGTAGCAGATTGTTTTTACTGTGGAAACTTCGGCTTAATAGCTCACCGCCAGCCCGATGATGGAAATGAGCTTTTACCTGCCAGAATTGTGGAAATGGCGCAAATAATGGGCAGAGAAACCGAAATTCGGGGCGAACAAGCTGGTGGCGGATTGGTTTTAGCTCGTGATGAAGAGCAGATTGTTTTTGTGGGGAAAAAAGTAGTTAAGCGTAAAAGAGATAATTTAACCCAATCCCTAGAAGCAGCCTTTGCACCTATCAGACAAAAAGCGATCGCATCTGACATTAAACCCTTAGAATCATTAGTAATCGGAGCATGGCATTATCGTTATGCTACCAGTGGTACTGCTCCTTCGGAATTGGAAACCCATTGGCATGAATGGATGGGTGCTAGGAACGAAAATGTCTGGCAATTTATCGATCGAGAATGGGTATGTCAAACTAAAAATGTCAATCATCGCATTACCCACAACGGCGATTTTGATGCTTGGGAGCTTTTTGGTCAGGAAGTTGATAATCTTACTTTAGGTTTATGGTTAGAAAGAATTTTACATACTCCTAACGCCACTGAAGGCGATTCCCCCAAAATTGCGGGTATGATGGATTTATTAATTACCAAAGGAATGTGGTATGCTTCTTCACGATTAGCTTATCAATTAGCGATCACGCAGTGCCTCGCTGTAAGCGAGATCGCGAATTCCCTGGAATCGGCATTCCCTTCGGTAGAAAATTTAACCAGTTGGACAGAAATTTTTGAGAGTATTTTTGCTGAGCTATCCCATTCTCCAGAGCCAGATTCTCTCTATTTTCCTCAATATTTAAATCGTTTAGAAAATAATATTTTACAAGCCATTAGCGATCAAACCATAATCGCAAAATGGTCAGAATCACAAAGAACCGCTTTTGTACAAACGGCAATTGAAGCTTTCTTTCACAACGATTTGTATCGCGCCACCCAAATATTTATCTCAAGAGCCAAAGGAAGTTTCGGTTTAGTTACCGTTTCCACTTTAGAAGAATCCCAATTAGTTCTCGCTGCTAAAGGACAACCAATAACAATCGGGTTTAATTGGCAGCAAAAATACATGGTTTATGCTTCCGAACCCGCAGCCGTAGATCGTGTTTTAGCAGACGTTTCAGGTTCTTCTCGTTTGGATTTGAATCCCCAAGCAGGAGAAATTGCTCAAGTCAGTGCTGAGGATATTACTATCTACTCGTTAAAAAAACAAAGGGAACTCAAAGCCTCAGAATTAGAAAATCGCTGGATTTCCCTGAAACATCATCCCCATTTACCATATGTTAAATTTTCCGAGTCTGAAAACCAAGACCCTGTAGAGAGCGATCTTCAATCAATTCCCAGGGTGTTGGCTGAAATTAAAACTTCGTGGCAAAATTCCACCTCTCTGAATCGTCAAAGTGCAGATTATTTAGTTCATCTCTTGACGGAAAAAGTCCAACGCTTTGAGCAAAAGCAGCAAAAAATGTTTCAAGCTGGATTAATGAGTCAAATCCGACCCACGCCTACTGTGGATTTACTGATTACTGGGGAAGAAAATAGTCTCTGGTTAGGTGAAAGATTCGCGCAAAATTTAAAAACCGTTTTTCCTTTATTGAATGTTGTAACGATCTCTGCTAATGAAGTCCTACAACAGTTAAGCCAAAACCTGAACCAACTTTGTTTGAATAAAAACTCCCTCGTCCTGGCAATTACTCAATCTGGTCAAACCTTTTCCACCGTACAAGTGATCGATACTTTTGACCATCTGTGTGACCAAGGAGTTATCGGCGAACTGTTTATTCTCACAGGAGAGTTGAGCAGTTTTATCAATTCAACCCAAGGTAACGGAGGAGTTACAGCAATTTTGCCCTCCTCATTTCTCGACAATCCCCACCGCCACAGAATTTTTATTAATGGTAGTGGACGCAGAAAAGCCGAACCGAGTACTGTAACCGTTGCTGCTGCTGGACAGACTCTTACAGAGTTATTGTTCTATCTTGCCCAGCAGATGAAAAATAATTTTCCCGATTCAGAGCCTTTTGGGATGAATTTGACCTCAGAAAGTTTGCTGGTTTTGGCAATGATGAAGGATGATTTTCTCAATAAAAATGTCAGACAAATTATCGGAGTTACTGCTAGGGGAAAACCAATTAAATCGGCAATTAGGCAAAAGCTGGTTCAAGGTGGTCGTCATTGGGGGCTTCATGTTACGGAAACTCCTCTAGCTTGGGCAATTCACGCTTTCTATGTCTTCATAACTGTAGGATGGGTAATTCCTTTTGGCGAGACTCTTCCCTTAGTTAAGACATCACTGGGACTAATTTTTAACCTAGCTAATTTACCTCAGAGCTTATTGGAAGCGGTTTCACCCGTAATAACCTTGGCAGATATTGCCATCTATATCTTTGGTTCTTGGTTTTGGACTTTGTTAATTCGTTATTTTCAAGGTCGGCAACTATTAGCACGGATGGGTAAAAGAACTCTGGTTATTGGTGATGTACCTTGGGTCAACCAATTATTACAAGCTTATATCAGTAAACTCTTTTCCCTTAGCTATGGTATTGCAACTATAGAAGTACACGGGAGTAATCCCCAGAATCATTTTTTACACGCTTTTGGACATCGAGTAGTTAGGGGTACTTTGATTTTTCTCGGTGTACCTGATGGAAGACGCAGTAAAAAACTGCAAGAAGCGGAAAATGCAGTGCTAATGACAGGAAAACAAGCCAACGGAGTGAGAAATATTAATGTCGGACCAGAGATCGTGGTGATGGGTCATCATGATGCTGCGATCGCTGATAAAGGTTTTAGCGATGCCATTATTTTAGATAGTAATGATGATGCTATCTACTTCAGAAATTCCACTGTCACCGAGCAAAAAGAACAGATTGAAGAGTTAAGAGAATCTTGTTTTGGTGCGTTTGAACGCCTGTTAGCCAGTTATGTATTTTTCTGGGCGTTAGCCAAAAAAGTAGCGAGTTTTCCCTTACTCAAATACGAATATTGGAAATCTCAAAGTCGAACCAAAATCATGACTACTGCTTCACCTGTGGCGGGATTGAATTTAAGCAAATTGTTTCACAAAAATCGATTATATCGAAAAATTAAATTTAAAAAATATACAAAAAACAACTGAGATAGTTCTGACTAATTCTTAAAACCGATTAAAAAAATCATTCATCCCGAAACAATACCTGAATTTCACCCCTAGAACTGACAAAAAAACAGAGGTAAGATACTGACACATTACCAGATAGTTTAGTAAGGAGAAAACTGATGAAACGTTTAATAGTTTGTTGCGATGGCACTTGGCAAAGCCAAGATAACAAAGTTGCCACTAATGTACTTAAAATTGCTCAAGTAACAAAAACAAAAGGAGAAATTAAAGAAGAAGAGGAGAATAAGCTAGAAAACGAGATTCATCAAGCAGCAACCATAAAAGGTAAAGATAAGAATAATGATGAGCAAAAACAACATATTCCTCAAATTCTTTACTACGACCAAGGAATTGGTGCAGTTCCTGACTACGACAAAAATACCCAAAAAAATCTCATAGATAAAGTTGTTATTTATTGTAAACGTAGTGTCTATCGTCCGCTAAAAATATTTGGAGGAGCTTTTGGCTTAGGAATTGATGAAAAAATTGAAGATGCTTATATTTTTCTTTGCCTAAATTACGAGCCTGGCGATGAAATATATTTATTTGGTTTCAGTAGAGGAGCTTATACAGTCAGAAGTTTGGCAGGTTTGATTAGCTACTGTGGGCTACTTCAACGCCCTGATATTAATCATACTGCTGAGGCTTATAGAATTTATCGCATTAAAAACGAGAGTCGAGAACAAAAAGCTGAAAATTTTCGCAAAAAATATGAGATTGAAAAACCCCATATTAAATTTCTTGGCTGTTGGGATACTGTAGGGGCTTTAGGTATTCCCAATGTTATACCCTGGCTTCCAATTGACAGAATTTTTCAAAGAAACTTAAGATTTCACGATAACAAACTTAGTTCAATCATTAAAAATGCCCGACACGCGATCGCCATAGATGAAAAGCGATCGGCTTTTGAAGTCACAATGATGGAATCAGAAGATGGTTTTAAGGGAACGTTAGAACAAATGTGCTTTCCAGGAGATCATGGGTGCGTTGGCGGTGGTACAGATGAAATGATAGAGCTATCAGATAATTGCAAAGTAAATACTTTAGATTTGTCAAAAGCTGCTTTGGAGTGGATGGTAGGAGAAGCCAAAAAGCTGGATTTGGATTTGGATTTGAACTTAGTGAAATATCCTCCTGAAAAGACTGAAAATCGTAACACTACCAAACCCAAAGGACAAGAAGAACGCGACATAATCAAATTCAAAGATCTGAATAAAGACTTTCATAACAGCGTTAAAGAACTTTGGTGTAATAAAAACTACCGCCCTAAAAATCTTCCAGAATCTATTCCAGATCAGCTAAATAAATATTGTCAATCAAAATAAAGATACCAGTTCGATAATCGTCTCACTTGTGAGTCTTTCATTTCTCTTTATTTTTGGTGACAAATACTCTCCAATAGTAGAAAAATATTTATTGCTTCATAAGGAGTATATTTTATTATGAAATTTAAAAAAACTATTTTAATCGTTGGAATTAGCATATTTCATTTTTTCTCAAGTTTATCTCTTGCCAAAGCTCAAACAAGTCCCACAACATCAACAAGAGAAAAGACAACAATCGAAAGAAGAACTTATGATGGCGATCTACCAAGTCCACCAGAAGTTCCACCAGAAGAAAAAAGCGAAGTTCCAGGGGCAGATTTCTGCAAAACCGAGCCTGAAGAAGATCGACTTAACGGAGAAACAAAAAATCTGAAATTAGGCACTCAAAGAATAGAGTTACATTATGTTCGTGATGCAGCAAATGTAATACCTATGCTGCAAGAGATAAAAAATAAACTGGCTCTTGATAACCTTGAAGTTTATCGTCGTGGTGAAGTTGACAACGAAATCATCTTATATGGACTAGAGAAAGAAAGACAATGTGCCTATAGAATTATTGCTGCGATCGATCTTCCTCGACCTGGTATTAATATGCAAATGTGGGGAATTCAAATTTCTACTGATAAATCTAAGGGACAAGAAGCATTAAACGAAGTGATGCCAGAAGTCCGCGATCGCATCAACCTAACTCAACAGTTAGTTCGAGACACTTTTGCTGTAATCCAAGGCTATGCGATAAATCAAATAAATGAAGATAAAATAGATTCTGATTTTAAGTCGATTGTCGATCAACTAGAATATGATGTCATTTTTGACACCACAAGACCTTTATCCTTCAGAACAAGAAGGAGTAAAACCACTATCTCGGATCGGAGAACAAACAGTCAATACAACAGTTTATACCCAGGCAATTGATTTTTTCGCACTTTCAACCTTTTCCAACCAAAGTACATTGGATGGTGGACGGGGTTATGTACCAATTATCGGTCAGGTATGGAGGGGAATTTTTAGTGCAATTCCTGTATTTGGCAATTTGTTTAGTTGGCAAAGACCGCCTCAAAATGTCCAGCATGAAAGTTTGTTGTTAACTAATTCTTTTATCACACCAACATCAATGGGGTTAGCTCTTCTCTATCCAAAGAGTAGCAAGGCTTATGAAGGAAAGTGCTTTTGCAAATTAGAACCTAAGGTCGATGAATATATCGAAGGTCTGGAAAATTCCCAGGAAAATCGAGAAATAACATTTATCTCTGAAGACAATAAGAAAGTTACTGAAGATTGGTCTGATTGTATTGATGCCAGAAAACTTAAACCTGAAGACAAACAAAAGATTGCTGAAGATTTGTGTAATTGTATTGATTACAGAAAACCTCAAAATAAAAACATAACACCTTTATCAGATCGACAATAATACCCTCAATTTCTGTATGCCTCAGTGCAAAGTTCAAGAATATACAGCCAATAAAGCCGATAAAAATACAGATAAAAAAGTCAAAGAATAATCATGACACACAATAATTCAGAAACCAATTCAAAAGTACCTAAAGTAGCCGTTGTTGCGGTACAGGGCGTTTCCGACCAAAAACCATTCAAGTCGGCTATAGCGATCGCCGATGCTCAGCCAATTACCGACTAAAACAAAAGTAGACCAATCAAAAGAACCAGGATTTTGCTAAATAGAGCGATCGTATCAAAGGAAAATTCTTAAATTATGCAAAAAATAATTGAGATAATTCCGATCTAATTCCAGAAACCAATTAAATTGTGCTGTAACTGTAAACCAATCACCAACATTCATTTTTCACCATAAAAATATCATGACTCATTTTGGCATCATTTGTCCTCCTGCTATTGGACACCTTAATCCTATGTGTGCTTTAGGCGGAGAATTACAAAGACGCAACCATAGTGTTACTATTTTCGGTATTGCAGACATCGAACCCAAAATTAAAAATTCAGGATTGAACTTTTGGTTGATTGGAGAACAAGAATTTCCCCTCGGAATACTAGAACAGAATTATGAAAAACTAGGAAAAAAGAGCGGAAGAGAAGGTCTAAAATTCACTATCGAGTTAATTTTAAAAGATAACAGAATGCTGTTTAATAATCTGCCGACAGCAATTCAATCTGCTGGTATAGAGGCGTTGCTCGTCGATCAGGTTTCTACGGCGGGAGGAACAATTGCAGATAAGCTAGAGCTACCTTATGTCACGGTATGTAATGCTTTATTAGTTAATCGCGAAGCTGGTGTTCCTCCCTATTTTACCCATTGGGGTTATAACCAGGCATGGTGGGCGAAACTTCGCAATCAACTGGGGAATTGGTTCTTAAATCGTATATCCCTTTCGATCTGGCAAGAAATTCAACAACAGCGACAGCAGTGGCAATTACCTTTATACAAAAATCGCGACGATAATTACTCAAAACTGGCTCAAATTTGTCAGTTACCAAGGGAATTTGATTTTCCCAGAGTAAATTTACCCGATCATTTTCATTACACGGGACCTTTACAAAATCCATCTGGTTTAGAATCCGTCTCTTTTCCCGATATTTCTTTCCCCTGGGAAAAATTAACTGATAAACCTTTGGTCTATGCTTCCCTAGGAACATTACAAAACAAAGTACCAGAAATATTTCAGTCTATTGCGGAGGCTGTGGCGGGACTAGATGTTCAGTTAGTTATTTCTTTAGGCAATCCGAATAACAACCCTGCGGATTATAATTTGCCAGATAATATCATTGCGGTTTCTTTTGCTCCTCATCAAAAACTAATAGATAGAGCGAGTGTAGTGATTACCCATGCAGGTATGAACACAACCCTAGGCGCATTGAGTAGCGGAGTCCCAATTGTCGCCATTCCCATTACTAACGAACAGCCTGGAATAGCTGCACGCATAGCGAGAACAGGAGCAGGTGAAGTTGTGCGCCTCCAGAATTTGAACATTTCTCGACTTCAAACTGTAATCAAGCAGGTGCTAACAGAAAGTTCTTATCAACAGAATGCCCAGAGACTTCAAGAAGCTATCCATCAAGCTGGTGGCGTGAGACGGGCTGCTGATATTGTAGAACAAGTGGTTGCTACAGGAAAACCAGTTCTTGCTCCTTGACTGGAGTTTAGACTAAAACTTGATTAAGAAGTCAAAAAAAAGACAATAAATTCTCAAAATAAGCTAAATTAAAGTAAAATCAGGCATTCAATCAAAGTTAGCTGAAAAATGCCTGACACAAAGTTAAAATATTTTCGAGACCAAATATACCATTTTCTGGGGAAAGCGAAAGATGCAACTTTTGAACTTACCGATGCAGCATTATTAACTCGGAATCCTAGTTCTTTTAACTTACCGATGCAGCATTATTAACTCGGAATCCTAGTTCTTTAGCCGAATTATCTTTATCACCAGTGTTTCGACGGCAATGGCATAGTACTTATGAATCTCTAGAAGATTGCAATCCATTACGAGACAAAATGATGTCTGTTTATGTCGAAGAAATAGCATCCTATCAAAGACCACTATTAGTGGGAGATCATAGTGCTTGGTTCAGACCAGAAGCCAAAACGCTTCAAGAAAGAACTTATGAACATAAACCAAGTAGAATAGCTGTCAATAGACCAATTGGAGTCGGTTTTGGATATAGTACCATAGCTTATATACCTGAAGAAAATGGAAGTTGGGCATTACCACTACTTCATGAAAGAATTACAAGTAGTGAAACCGCCATCAGTAAATTGAGTCAACAACTTCAACAAGCTTGTTCTCAATTCGACCAAAGACCAATTGTGGTTGTTGATAGTCAATATGGATGTGCTTCGTTTGTACAACAAACCGTAGATATCCCTTGTGACAAATTGATGCGTTTAAGTTCTAATCGTTGTTTCTATGGTGAACCAAAAACTTACGATGGTCGTGGTCGTCCTCGTAAACATGGTCATAAGTTAAAACTCAATGACTCCGAAACTTGGTTACCAGAAGATAAAATTGTTGAGGTCAAAGACTCTCAATTAGGACTCATTAAGATTCAGGCTTGGCATAAGTT
>NZ_LR213994.1 GCF_900659865.1 Hyella patelloides LEGE 07179 | reverse complement strand
AAAAAAACTTCATAGTAGTGTGGAACAGATTCAGCCAGAAGTCTCTCGATTAAAGTATATTTTAGCTCGGTATTCTCGGCAAATTTGGCTTACCTGGATATTGTTCTCAGCATCCATCCCTGTTATTTATTTTATTTTATTTAATCTTCATATTAGAGCCAGAAATTTAGAAAAAAATATCATTCCTATAGAGAGAATTGGCTTATATGGAGAGTCCGATCTTAATGGGTTAGCGCAAAGAGTCGCTACTACTTTTGAAAAAGATTTGATCCTTAAGGATGTTTCTACAGTTTATGTAGCACAAAATGGCAGTACCATTGTTTTAAAAGGTGCGATCGCTAATTCTCGTATGCTCCAAAGAATGACAGATATTGCTAAGGATGTCAAAGGAGTTACTGAAGTAGATACTAGCCAAATAAATGTTATTTCATCAGAAGCAGTACAGCCTTCTAAGCAGCTTTCACCTAATTAGGGGTAAAACTAGCGAAGATGTTGTCAGAGGCAATCTAGCTTAAAACCTTTGCCTCGTAAGCACTCTAAAACTGAAATTAAGCAAAAAATTGAATTGGTAGTTGCTATGTAGATTGAGTGTCGGAATTTTATTGGTTGAAAATTAGACTTCTTGCAGAAGTCAAGCAAAAAGAATTATATTTGACTTTACGTTATTCAAATTGATTTTGATTTTATTTGTGCAAGAGATGCCATGAACTAGTATTCACGGGGAGTGCAATGATTAGTGATAGGGTTATAAGGTTTTAATTTTTAAATTGGTGACTTTTCCGTCTTACCCCGACAAAACGAATTGGTTTGGTAACAGCCAGGCTTAGTTTAAAACTTTTAGGTAGTTTTTAGTTTCTTCATGGTAGCTTTAAAAGCTTTTTTATAGGCGACATCCAAATATTCCTTGGATTTTTCAAAATTATCTTCATCGGGGTTATTAATAGCTATCCAGCCACACCATCCATAAACTGGATGGGGTATAAAAATATTTAATGCCTGAAAATCAAAATTCCCTTCAACAACGCCACTTTTAACAGGTCGTAGCGGTCGCAAACCAAACATTTCTTCATACTTTTCAGGTGTTAAGCCAATATTGAGGCGAAAAACTCCAGGGCGGTTTAGATAGGAGGCTTTATCATTTTCACCATCTTTTGATTTGACGGTTGCAAAATAGCTGCCTCGCTTCAATTTCATTTTGGGATTAACAAAATAGCTGCGTTCGCCCCACGAGTTGACGGGGTTTATATGTTCATAGGTTTTTAACAGGTACGTTTCGATAGTGCTTTGATTGATCGCATTTTTCATCTTGCCAAATATTTTTTATTTTTTATTATACGTGTATAATAAATCTACAAGAGAAATGTAGTGAGCTTTTTGATTCACTCTGGCTTGATGCCTTCTTCTTATCAACCCTAAACTTGCAAAAGGAGAAATCATGCAAACACTTGAACTAGTAACATTTCAGTCCGCCGTCGGCACAAGCGATGAAGCCATGATTGAAGAGGCTTTAAAGGTAACGCCTATTATAGCTGCCATGCCAGGATTCATAAACAGACACTTTGCCAAAGGTGAAGGTGGGGAATGGATTGATGCAGTAATCTGGGATAGTAGAGAAAACGCACAGGCTGCTGCCAAGGCGTTTATGGACATACCCGAAGCCGAACCGTTTTTTTCGCTTATGAACCAAGAGACAATAAATTTATGTCATGCCACAATCCAGACATCAGAAACGCCAGGATAGAACGCCTTTACAACCCACACCCTATGACGATCTGGTCTGTTTTAACTTTTATCGCGGTTGGCGAGCGGTACAGGAATTCTATGCCCCCGCCTATCCCGATACATTAAATCCCCAAAGGCTTTACATTATCGGCTTATGCATAGATGAAGCGAGGCGCGTGTCCGATATTGCCGAGATTATGCAGATTGATGATGCAGCCATTTCCAACATCCTACGTCGCATGGAAAAGGATAAACTGATTATCCGCAGAAAATCTCAAATAGACGGGCGCAGTATTGAAGCGAAGGTGACGGCTTATGGCGCAAAGATTGCCATAGAAACAGAAAAAAAGCTGGAAGCACTGGATGAAAGTCTGGAACAGGATATTACGAGTAAAGATCGGCAGATTTTGTACAAGCTGGTGAAAGTCATTCATGAAAAAACCAGTTAATGGAGTTTGAGTAAGTACATTCGTTGATGTCAGAAACTTCTAGAAAATAGAAACTTATGGGCATCCAAAGAATTATAGAGAGAAAACCATAAATAAAGGAGAGTCAAAGAAAATGTCACTCAATGTTTTGGCAATCTTTGCCCATCCAAATAATAAACAATCCTTTAATGCAGGTTTGCTGGAGAGTACCAAACAAGCTTGTAAAGAGGCGGATGCCTATCTTACAATCAACGATCTTTATGAGAAAAACTTCCAGCCTGTTGTGGCAATGATGAAAATTTAGTCATATTATTCATAGGTTGTTATCTTAGCAAGTGCTAAAAATAATCTCTGTCGTCTTTAGCGCACAGAGGTTCAAAAATAAAATAGTCGTATTGAACAAAATACGCTACTCAAACTGGATAGTTCAAATAGCATATCGATCGTCAGAAGAGAAAAAAAAGCGATCGCTTATTACAGAAATACAGTCTGTTTAGACTAAAGCTTTTGCACCAAGACTACTAATTGATGAAAAGATTGAGTGATGCTTAAAGATTGCTCGGAAATGCGTTCGGCAATACTTGCTACTTCTTGTACTGAATCTTGGGCAAAGGTGGAACTTTGTGTTTGATTTTTTATCGATTGAGAAATATTTTCTATAAAAATATTCATCTTTTGATTTAGGTTAACAACTCGGTCTAACTTTTGACGAACTGTTTGAAATTCTCTCACTCCACTGGTTAGTTGTTGTGTTCCTGAGTCGAGGGTAATGGTTTTTTCCTTGACTTCATTTTGAATATTGGCAAATAAGGGATCGATTTTAGCACTGACTTCAAATAGCTGCTGCATCAGAGAAAAAATCGTATCGGACAAATCAAGAAGTGAGTTTTGGCAACTTTCCTCAGTCTGACTACGATTAACCAATCTAGTCATGCTCATTGATTGCTGAACTATTTGTTTGCTTAAATCTTTAATTGAGTTAACTATCTCAGAAAGTTGTTGACAAGAAAGACTCAGATTTTCAAATTCTGCTCCCACATTTTGAACTTTGCTTTGAGCATGGGAAATACTATTGACAACACGTTCTAAACTGTCTTGAGTAGCTTGTACCAAGAGATCGCTTTGTTGCTTTTTGCATTGAATCTGTTGCACATTTAAAGCGATGCTACTAAATGAATCAGCAACTTTTTGAGTCTGATTTAAAACATGAATCGTAGTCTCATATTGACGCATAGCTTCCTGGGAAAGACTTTGATAAGTATCTCCATTTTCCCCAAGGATCTCTACTACCTGGTGTTTGAAGATTTCTGTTTGTTCGTGTTGCCGATGAGATAGCTGATTACTTGTTTGAGTCGATCGCAGTTGTTCCAGAAGTTTGGCATTATCGAGGGCAAAACCAACCTGCGTCGCCACTTGAGTTAACCAACGGATTTCTGAATGTTGCCAATTACGAAAATCATTGCATTGATGAGCTACTAATAAGCCGAATAATTGACCTTCGTTGATAATTGGGGTAACCAGATTGGCTTTAACCTCTAGCTTTTCTAGTTGCTCGATGTAACATCTAGTCATTCCAGCCTCATAAATGTTGCTCCAGGCTCTAACCCTACCATTGCGATACATATCAAGATATCTAGCTTCAAAGCAAGGATCTTTAATGACTCTTCCCTTTGCTCTTGTCCATCCTGGTGCTACGGATTCGGCAACAATCATACCGTGATTGTCTGAGTTCATGCTATATATCACAGCGCGATCGCATCTTAAGATTCTCCGTACTTCTCGAACGCTAGTTTTGAGAATATCTCCTGTTTTAATAGATTTACGAATCTGTTGGATGGCATCGGTAAAATACTCTGTCCACTGATGTTCTTCTACTACTTGCTCCCGTAGCTCGTTGGCATAAACTAAAAGATCGGCATTATCGAGGGCAAAACCTACTTGAGTGGCAATTTGAGTTACCCAACGAATTTCTGGCTGTTGCCAATCACGAAAATCAGAGCATTGGTGAGCTACTAATAAACCAAATAGTTTCCCTTCACTAATAACAGGCGTTACGAGATTAGCTTTAACCTCTAGCTTTTCTAGCTGCTCAATGTAACACCTACTCATTCCTGATTCATAGATGTTGCTCCAAGCACGAACTCTACCATTAAGGTACTTTTCTCGATAGGTATATTCAAAGCAAGGATCGTTAATCTCTTTATTTAAAGCTCTCGTCCATCTAGGAGCGACTGATTCGGCAATCACTGTACCATAGCGAAAATCTCGGTTCATGCTATAAACCACAACGCGATCGCAATTTAAAACCCGTCGTACTTCTTCGACACTAATTTCCAGAATATCTTCTTGTTGTAGGGATTCTCTAATGTAGCGAACAGCATCGGTAAAGTATCTAGTCAGCTTGGCTTCGTTTTTTAACTGATGTTGTAGCTGTTTGGCATTGGCTAATAGCTTGGCATTATCGAGGGCGAAACCAACCTGAGTAGCAATTTGAGCTACCCAGCGAATTTCTTGCTGTTGCCAATTACGACTCTCAGCACATTGATGAGCGACTAATAAACCACATAGTTTACCTTCATTGATAATGGGCGTGACTAGATTCGCCTTGACCTCTAGCTTTTCTAGCTGCTCAATGTAACACTCACTCATTCCTGATTCATAGATGTTATTCCAAGCACGAACCCTACCATTAAGATACTTTTCTCGATAAGTAGGATCAAAACAAGGATCGTTAATTTCTTTATTTAAAGCTCTCTTCCACCCAGGAGCAACAGATTCAGCAATCACTATACCATAGCGAAAGTTCTGATTTAGACTATACACGACAACGCGATCGCAATTTAAAATTCTTCGTACTTCTTTAACACTGACTTTTAAGATATCTTCTTGGTTTAGGGATTGACGAATATACTGAATTGCATCAGTAAAATGTTGATTCCATTTGTTTTGAGCTTCAACCAAGCGTTTTTGTTCTTCAAGATCGTTTTCAGCGACAATTTCCGTATATTGAAGCATCAGACCCACTTGTTTGGCAATTTCCGCAGTCCAGCTAATTTCTTGTTCTTGCCAATGACGACTCTCAGAACATTGATGGGCGATTAATAAACCAAATAGTCGATCTTCACTAATAATCGGTGTTACTAGGTTACCTTTAACTTCTAAATCTTCTAATTGCTCCTGATAACAGGGGGTGATATCGATCCGACGAATATCATCGATAGCGCGGATTCGACCATTACGATATTTTTCCATGTATTCAACTGCCAAACAGGGATCGTCGATCATTTTACCTAAAGCTCTCGTCCATCCCGCAGCAATAGATTCAGCTACTACGACACCATAATTATCTTCATCAAGACAATATACCAATACGCGATCGCAATCCAGTAGTTGACGTACTTCTTCAACTGTGGTTTCCAGAATATTTTCTTTTTCTGTTTCTAGAGCTATTCTATTACTGGCATTGGCAAACGATTTATTTCCCTGTTCTTCAAGAATAGTTTTTTGCCCTGTGGGTTGAAAAATTCCGTTGCTATGATTTTTCTTTGCTTGATTCATCGTTAGGGAATTTCCGTTAGCTTGAGTTTGTACTGTTTTTGATGATGTCTGCTTTATTAGAGAAGTTTGAGGGTAAGCAGAAGGAGCTATTGGCTTCAATTCAATTTCTTTGTCTGGAGTATCTTCCGATAACAAAGGACTCTCACCGAGATTTTGTTCGGGTACTTGCAAGCCCAGAAACCCTTCTACTTCTTCTGATTGCGTTGGCTGAGAATCCTGGGACTGCTCCGTTTTGGCAATACTTTCGAGAGCCAAACCCGCTATTTTTGCCTTTTCTATCAAAAAATTAATGGTTTCAGAGTTCCAAGGTGGTTTTGGGGCGGAGTTTGTTTCACCGCATTGATGAGCAACCAAAAAGGCCAATAATTCTTTACCGACAATAATTGGGGCGATCGCTAAACTCCGAATCCTCAGCCTTTCTAATTCTTCCAATTGACTTTGGTTCAGGTTTACCGTTTGTATATTGTCAAATGCTAAAGCCTGACCATGACAATATCTTTCTAAAAACTCTTCTGCTAGAAAAGGATCTACCGTAATTTTTCCTAAAATAGAGATATATTGAGGAACAACAGATTCTGCTATGACTCTAGATTGGGGCAGTTCACTCCCATCATAAATAATTACGCGATCGCATTGAAGAATTTTTCTAGTTGTTTCAGTAGTCAGTTGGAAAAGTTTTCCAATATCTTGATAATCGTTTGGTTTTGAATTTGGGGATTGAGTCATTGATTGATCGCGTCTTAAAATAGCTTCCGAAACAGAGACAAAAATCGAGGAATCAAAATAAAAAAAACGTCTCCCGCACCAGAGAAAACCCTAGGTGGCGTATCCTTCCAGGGAGATTGCAAGGGGTGATGATAATCAAGAAATTTTCTTTCTCTTTGCTCCTTCAGGTAAACAACTGGTGAGGGGCCTGTATACCCCGTCAAGAAAACTTTTATTAAACTGTTTTGCAGAATTCAAGTGATAAAAACAGCATTTTAAAAATGATTTTTTCCGTGGAAATACGTAATTTTTTTTACCTATAGCTTAATATAATTTGATGAAATAACTCAAAAATTTATTTCTTTGTGGATTAACAAAAATTAACAGGGAAATGGTTCGTAGACAGATATGGCTCAATAAAATTAACTACAGAATAATAAATAGTTTTTTGTTCTCTCCCTGTTTGCTACCCCACTTCTTCAGCCCTCTTTGATTGATGCACAATCAATTTTGTGTAAGTACTTAATCCCTAATTACCCGATATTTTCCATTAATGTTATGAGCAATCTGCATGAGAAAAGTTATGGCAAGCTGACTTTAATTACTGTGGGTGTAGCAGCCTTTATCTCTTTGGTTTGGTCTGTGGGACTGATCGGCAAAGGAATTGGACAATTATTTCAAGGCTCAGAGATTCAAGCTGTGGAAAATGGTCGGAATATTCCTGATTTTGCCAGTGTACCCAACGTAGCAACGGGAGTTTTTAACTATGGCGGTAGCACTGCTTGGGCTTCTCTGCGTCTAGTAGTAGATTCGGTTATTCAATCAGAACGACCCGAAATACAATTACGCTATGTACAACCAAAACAAGAAGCTCCAGGCTCTAGCCCAGGAATTCAGATGTTGCTAGCAGATCGGTTAGATTTTGTACAAACTGCTCAACCTTTAGATTCAGAAGAATTAGAACTCGCCAAACAGCAAGGTTTAGAGCTTCAACAAGTCCCCGTAGCGGTAGATAGTATTGCGGTAGCTGTTCACCCTCAGCTAAATATTTCAGGTTTAACCCTTAAACAACTCCAAGATATTTACACTGGAAAAATTACTAATTGGCAAGAATTAGGTGGTGCAGATTTACCAATTACAACCTATTCTCGTCCCCGTAGTACTGGGGGAATGGTTGATTTTTTTACTTCTAAGGTTTTGCAAGGTAGAGAGTTTGGCCCTAATGTCGAATTTGTGACGACAACTACTCAGGCTCTTCGTTTATTAGCCAATAATCCAGGGGGAATTTATTATGGCTCGATACCTGCTATTGTTCCCCAATGTACGGTTAAACCCCTATCTTTGGGTCTTCAAGAGGATGATTTGGTTGCTCCCTATCAAAAGCCTTTAGTGTCTGCTGCTAAATGTCCTCAGCAACGCAATCAGATAAATACCAGAGTTTTGCGTACTGCCCAATATCCTTTAACTTATTACTTGTATGTCGTATTTATCCAAAATGAAGAAAAGCGATCGCAAATTGGCCGGGCTTATGCTAATTTTTTGTTGACTCCCCAAGGTCAAAAGTTAATCGGCAAGACTGGCTTGATTCCCCTTGATTAACGTGAGTTCGACGAAAAAAGAAGTAGAAAACACAATAGATATTGTAATGGTTGTAGCTTTATTCAATCTAAAAATTGGATGCTGAGATTGACCCCAAAATTCGGTAAAGCGATCGCAACGCGCCTCGCCAACGGCGAGATCGCATTATTCAACTAAGCTTTTGTAACTTTAGTCTATCTGTATTTGATTTTGGCGTATAAGCACTAAGGCGCAAATTAGCTGCGGGATAAACTTGGAAAGTAACTGAATCTAACACTAGTTTGCCAACAAAATGAAAACGGTAGTGGAAGCGATTAGCCGAATGCTAGGTCTAGGAGGAAAAATAGAACAGATATCTCTGGAGAATGCGATCGCTGAATGGGGTGCGGAAATGGCTCACTTTGCCTTTGGTTCTAATAGTCAAGTTACTGCAACTAAAGCCCGCAAAATGCTTTCTTGGAATCCTACGAGCGCAAGTTTATGGGACGAAATTGAATCTGGCTATTACCACCATAAGTATGCTCAAGAATCTACTAGCTAGTAAGTACTGCGCTAGCTGGGGAGTAGGGGGATTTTTAGAGATCGCTTTTTGGGCGACGATAATCTATTGTCTTAGATTTGGGGGTTGTTCGCTAATTTCTTGATATTTTAGAGGTTGCATATTTTGTGCATCTTGATTGGAGATCGCTTGATGTGGTTGATTAATTTTAGTTTGAAGATTTTGTAGTGCAGTTTGAGTTTCTTTTAGTAGTTCTGATACTGGTTGTTGTTGTTCATTTCTCTCAATATCTGGTGTCTGGTATAGTCGTTCTCTTAACCTAATTCGATCTAGAGCGAATCCTAGTTGCAGAGCTAGTTGGGCAAAGAGATCGGTTTCTGATTGCTTCCATAAACGGGGTCGCTCACACTGATGTCCGATGAGTAAACCAAATAGTTGTTGGTCTTGTAGGATGGGTACTATTAAACTGGCTTTCACATCTAATTTCTCTATCTGTTTTAAGTGGCAATCAGTCAGGTTGGCGTGATGGACATTGGCGATCGCTTTTGTGCGACCTTGAAGGTATTTTTCGGCATACTTTTTGGCAAAACAGGAGTCTTTAATCTGAAAATTTAATGCTCTGGGATAACCAGAAGCTACTGATTCGGCGACTATAGTTCCGTTCCAATCATTATCGAACATATAGACGATTACGCGATCGAGTTGGATTGCTTTACGAGCCTGCTCTACAGAAATTTTGAGCAATTCTGGTTCGTTTACTGCTTCGGTGATACTAAGACTAAAATTTTTCCATGGTTTAGTGGGGATGCCATTGTTTTTTAATCTTTTTAACAATATGGCATTATCTAAAGCAAAACCGACCTGAGTGGCAATCTGAGTTATCCAACGAATTTCATAGTCTTGCCAATTACGAGCCTTCCCACACTGATGAGCTACTAATAAACCAAATAGCTGACCTTCATTGAGTATCGGTGTTACCAGATTGGCTTTGACTTGTAGGGTTTCTAATTGCTCGATGTAGCACTGGCTCATTCCTACTTCGTAGATGTTGTCAATAGCTCGGACTCTTCCATCACGGTATTGATCCAGATATCTAGCTTCAAAACAGGGGTCAGAGATGGTTTGATTTAATGCTCTGGGATAACCAGGAGTTACTGATTCGGCCACTACTACTCCATAGTTATCTTGATTGAGACTATACACTAATACGCGATCGCATTTCAAAACTCCTCGTACTTCTTCCACGCTAATCTCAAGTACATCATCTTGTTTGAGGGATTGACGGATGTGTTGAATGGCATCGGTAAAGTAATGAGTCCATTGGCGTTCTCTGGCTGCTTGGGCTTGCTGAGTGGCTGATTCTGCTAATACCTTGGCATTATCTAAAGCAAAACCGACCTGAGTGGCAATCTGAGTTATCCAACGAATTTCATAGTCTTGCCAATTACGAGCCTTACCACACTGATGAGCCACTAATAAACCAAATAGCTGACCTTCATTGAGTATCGGTGTTACCAGATTAGCTTTGACTTGTAGGGTTTCTAATTGCTCGATGTAGCACGGGCTCATTCCTACTTTGTAGATGTTGTCAATAGCTCGGACTCTCCCATCACGGTATTTTGCGAGATATCTCGCTTCAAAACAGGGGTCAGAGATGGTTTGATTTAATGCTCTGGGATAACCAGGAGCTACTGATTCAGCCACTACTACTCCATAGTTATCTTGATTGAGACTATACACTAATACGCGATCGCATTTCAAAACTCGCCAGACTTCTTCAACGCTAATCTCAAGTACATCATTTTGTTTGAGGGATTGGCGGATGTATTGAGTGGCATCGGTAAAATAATGAGTCCATTGTCTCTCTGTTTCTATCTGAGCTTGCAGATGAACCATTTCATCTGATAATTTTGCATTCTCTAAAGCCAAGCCAGCTTTTTTGGCAAGTTGATGTAAAAACGCAATCTCTGTTTCTTGCCAATGTCTTGATGTGGCACATTGATGAGCTACTAATAACCCAAATAGTTGACCTTCATTGGTAATAGGCGTTACCAGGTTAGCTTTGACTTGTAGCTGTTTTAATTGCTCCAAATAACAGGTTGTTATTCCTGCTTCGTAGATGTTATCAATAGCTCTAACTCTACCATCACGATATTGAGCCAGATATCTAGCTTCAAAACAGGGGTCAGAGATTGTTTTATTTAATGCTTTTGTGTAGCCTGGTTCTACTGACTCTGCTACTATTACCCCATAGCGATCTCGATTAAGACTATACACGACAACGCGATCGCACTTTAGATATCTCCGTGCTTCTTCTACAATCTCTTCTAACAGAAAAGATTGATGATCGGTCATGGTGAGGTTGGCTCGCGACAGAGCCAACGTGCCAGATTGACTTAAATTTTGAATATATTCTTTATATACTTTTACCGTAGCTGCTTCGGTTTCCTCTCTAGATGCAGTGGATTTTTCAAATATCGAATCCAAAAGTCGTTTTGTTCCTAACGCAGCGATTCCACCTGCTAGTAAAGCAGTTGTTCCCGTACCGATTAACAAAGTTGCTAGTAGTTCTTGTTGTCGTGCTAATTCTGTTTCGGTTATCCCAATATTATCGGCTCGTTTCGTTAAGATTGCTTGTTTCTTGACGGCTTGACTACCAAAATAGTAAGTTGCTGTTCCCACGGCTAAGATAGGCAACATTACTGCACTACCTACCACAATAGCCGTTATTTTAGCTTTTAATTGCTGAAAAGTTAACTGAGACGAATTTTCTGGCAACTTAGTCTCAACTTTGACTAAATTACCCGCTTTTTCTGGTATAAATGATTCAGAAACTCGATCGGGAGTAGCTTTATTTTGCTTGTAGTTGAGTAAAGGGGAATTCTGGGAAATGCCAATTGAGATTGCTTCGGAATTGACATCCGTTTCAAGCATCCAATCTTGGGATCGATTTTTGCCGTTGTCAGTTTTGTGTTGAG
>NZ_LR213993.1 GCF_900659865.1 Hyella patelloides LEGE 07179 | reverse complement strand
TGTCGGTATTGGCGCTCGCTTCAAATGTTTGAGAATCTGTAATTCTACATCCATTGCCCTCTCTACCTCACAGCTTCTAAATATTTCTTCTATTGTAGTTCAAATTTCGGAAAGTGACAGAAGAGGGATAAATCAACAATCACAAAACATTTTGTTGCTATTTGCCATGAAGTTTGTTATCCCTGAGTGGTGCTACAACTTCTTCAACTCTAGATAATGCAGACGGAATATCAATTAACTTTTCCACAAAAAGTCGAACAAGCGATCGCAGCAAGCCAAAAATACCTCTTATCAATTCAATATCCTGATGGTTATTGGTGGGCAGAATTACAAGCCAACGTCACTATTACATCAGAGGTTTTATTACTCCACAAGATTTGGGGTACAGATCGTAGTTTACCTTTAGAGAAAATCGAGTATTATTTGCGATCGCAGCAACAAGATCGTGGCGGTTGGGAGTTATTTTACGGTGATGGAGGAGAACTCAGCACTTCTGTTGAAGCCTATATGGCTTTGCGTCTTTTGAATGTTCCCGCAAACGATCCTGCATTAGTCAAAGCCAAGAAATTTATTTTGCAACGGGGTGGTATCAGTAAAACAAGAATCTTTACCAAATTCCATTTAGCATTGATCGGTTGTTATGACTGGGAGGGAATTCCTTCGATTCCACCCTGGCTTATGTTGTTACCTGAAGATGGTATTTTCTCGATTTATGACTTATCTAGTTGGGCTAGAGGTAGTACTGTACCTTTAATTATTGTGTTCGATCAAAAACCAGTTTTTGTCGTCGATCCGATTGTTAATCTCGATGAACTCTACACAGAAGGTATTGACTCAGTAAAGTACGAATTACCCCGCAACGATGACTGGACAGATATTTTTGTTGAATTAGATAATGTCTTTAAACTAGCCGAAAATCTGCGTTTAGTTCCTTTACGTCAAGAGGGGCTAAAAGTAGCCGAAAAATGGATTTTAGAAAGACAAGAAGCCACAGGAGATTGGGGCGGTATCATCCCTGCAATGTTAAATTCTCTGTTGGCGTTACGTTGTCTTAATTATGATGTCGCCGATCCTATAGTAGAAAGAGGATTTGCTGCTTTTGATAACTTTGCTATCGAAAAAGAAGACAGCTTCTATATGCAATCTTGTATTTCTCCTGTATGGGATACAGCTTGGTGTCTCAGAGCGTTAGTAGAGTCAGGAATCCAACCCAATCATCCTGCATTGGTAAGAGGGGGTAAATGGCTATTAGACAAGCAAATATTAGATTATGGAGATTGGCAGGTTAAAAACAAAACAGCTACCCCTGGAGGTTGGGCGTTTGAATTTGATAACAGATTTTACCCCGATCTAGATGACTCTGCGGTGGTAGTTATGGCACTCAACGATGTTGTCTTACCCAATGAAGACGTTAAACAAAAAGCGATCGCTCGTTGTCTCAATTGGATGACATCAATGCAGTGTAAATCGGGAGGTTGGGCTGCTTTCGATCTCAATAATGACAAAGATTGGCTTAACTTACTTCCCTACAGCGATCTTAAAGCCACTATCGATCCTGATACCGCCGATGTCACTGCCAGAATATTAGAAATGATCGGTCAATGTCATCTACCCATGAAATATTCTCGAGTCAAATCAGCCATTTCTTATTTACTGGATGAACAAGAAGTTGATGGTAGTTGGTTTGGACGTTGGGGTGTTAACTATATCTACGGTACAAGTGGTGTCGTATCTGGTTTGGCTTTAATGGCACCTGAAATATGCGAAGACAACATTAATCGCGGTGCAAAATGGCTTGTAAGTTGTCAAAACGAAGATGGAGGCTGGGGAGAAACCTGTTTTAGCTACAACGATCCTAATTTAAAAGGACAGGGTGACAGTACAGCTTCGCAAACTGCATGGGCATTAATTGGTATTTTAGCTGCGGTGGAAGCTACAGGTTTTGCAGCAACTGAAGCTTTAAAAAGAGGTGTGGAATATTTAGTAACTACCCAACAAGATGATGGTAGTTGGAATGAAGAATATTTTACAGGTACGGGCTTTCCTGGTCATTTTTATCTCAAATACTATATGTATCAGCAATATTTTCCTCTATTAGCGTTAGGCAGATATGAGAAGTTTTTCAAAGGGACAGGTTAAAAGCCAATGGATAAGGGTTAAAGCGATTGTCTTAAATATCAAGTTTAATTCTTGTATTTTTGATTCATCAGGCGATCTCTATTTGAGAGTTTCTTCACTCAAAGCATTTGACATCAAAGTTCCTGTTTTGATCTTCTAATTATCAATTAAATTTTGTATTTCATCTAAATAATGATTGTGGATTTATCAAGAAGAAATTTTTTAGGCTTAATGGGTGTAGGTGTAACAGGGACAATTTTAGCTTCTTGTTTGAAAAAAGCTTATAGTGTGTCTACTGAAGCATCATCTTTGATAGTGAGTAAATTTGGTGCGTTAAAACCAGATCCCAAAGGTATTTTAGATTTACCTGCTGGCTTGCAATACAAAATCTTATCTGTAGCGGGAGAAACAATGGATGATGGTTTGCTTGTCCCCAATCATCATGATGGTATGGGCGCATTTGCAGGAGAAAACGGGACGACAATTTTAGTGAGAAATCATGAATTGAGTCCAATACAAATTCCTAATAACCTGGCTGCGGAAATACCTCAATACGATCCACTATGTCCAGGGTGTACTACCACTTTAATAATAGATCGCGATCGCAATTTACAACAGCATTATCTTTCTTTAGCGGGGACAAATCGTAATTGTTCGGGGGGTGTTACTACTTGGAATTCTTGGATTAGTTGCGAAGAAGAGATTGCGACTCCTTACGCTCCGCCTGGGTACAGTTTAGAGGAGGTATTACCCTATTGGGGCAAAGTAAGCAAAAAACACGGTTATAACTTTGAAGTCCCCGTTAAAGGAAAAATAGCACAACCCAAACCCTTGAAAGCAATGGGCAGATTTCGCCATGAAGCGATCGCAATTGACCCCAAAACAGGTTATATTTATCAAACCGAAGATCGTAACAATAGTTGCTTTTATCGCTTTCGCCCTCAAGAAGCAGGAAATTTATCCGCAGGGGGTATTTTAGAAGCGATGGTTATTAAAGAAATGCCCACAGTAGATACAGGCTTAAACTTTCCCCTAAATGAAGCACAATCTATCGACTGGGTCAAAATAGAAGATGTCGATCCAGAGCATGATAGCCTACGTTATGAAGCTCAAGCTAAAGGTGGAGCAATATTTCGTCGTGGTGAGGGTATGTGTTACGCTGATGGCGAATTTTATTTTACCTGTACCAATGGAGGTCAAGCAGGAGTCGGACAAATCTTTCGCTACAATCCCACTCAAGAGACTGTTGAATTATTTCTGGAATCTCCTGGTATTGAAACCCTTGATTACCCTGATAACCTAACTCTTGCACCTTTTGGTGACTTAATTGTCTGTGAAGATGGTAGAGGAGAGCAACGTTTAATTGGTGTCACTCCCGAAGGAGAATCATATCAATTTGCTCGTAATGCGTTAAATAATAGTGAGTTTGCTGGAGTTTGCTTTGCTCCTGATGGTAAAACTATGTTTGTCAATATTTATAGTCCAGGTATGACCTTGGCTATTTACGGCTTATAAACTACCCTTGGTCTGAAAAGATATAAGTCATAGATAATTAGATAATTAATATTATTAACTAACATTATGATAATAAGAATGTTGAATCTCTGCTGCTTGCTAATTCAAGATTTTGCCCTATAGTCATAAAAGAGGGTTATAAGAGCGGAGGTTATAATTTAGAAGGAAGTAAAGCCAATATTGTTAGACTAACTAACTTAATTTTATTAATCGCAATCGCCTATACATCAGCTTGTTTAAAAGGCAAATCTTTTAAGAAATGGTATAAGATAAAAAGTCACATCTGATGATTGATAATCTTGATTGTCTCTTGTTCCATGACGAAAGACTGTAATGACTGAATTAACCCCAATCCAAAGAGAGTCAAGCTTGGGAGGAGGAGTAAATACTTTCACCGTTTGATTTATCAATCGATTTCTGGTTTGTTCTGTATGCTGAAAGTCTTGAATTGGGTTGTTCAAATTTGCAAAGTTTTAAGCTGATCCAATTAAAATTTTTCTGAACAAGACAATTACTCTGAAGTAATAGGTGGAGTTACTTAATAATTTGAAGCTGGTTTACATTAATCTGAATATTTTCTGAAGTTGGGTCTCTTGCTACTTCTTCTGGATGCTGCGACTCAAAATCAACTACACCTGAAATCTGAACATCTATATCAGAGCTGTAGTTAAAATCATCGCTTTGAATTTCAATTGCAATTTGATCTGTTCCGTCAGTAAAAATATAATCTGTTTTATCTGATTGTTGACCAATAATTTTACCTTGTAAGGTTACTTCTTGACCTTCAACAGGATTATCTAAGATAGAGGAAACAGTAGTTGCTTGGTCTTGGCTTGAAGCTTTCATACTAAAAAGAAAATTAATAGCTAATAAAGCTAAAATTACCTTGATTTTCAACATATTTTTTTTATTACACAAAAACTACTTTTAACAATACTATTAACTAGTTAATTTGTAGGTAAAGAGTAATCACTTTAAAGACAATTGATATTTAAAAAACAGCATAAATATTTATTTACTGCGCTTTTCATACTCGTCGTCCACACACAACAATCAAATTTTAAAAAGCTTAGAGCTTAGAAGCTCAAAAGCTCCGAACTAACTAATTAAAAACGGAACGGACATCTCACGGGCTTGAGGCAACCTTATGCGTAGCGGTATCCTTTAGGGCAAGCCACGTGTCCTCGTCTATCCAACTGAAAACGGCTGTATGCTGTTTTATTTGCCTTTTAAACAAGCTGATGCAGGGTCGCTCGTCAAATTATGCTATGCAAAGATTGCACTGCTAAAAAATCAAAGACTAGCTATCAAGATTCAATCGGAAGAGTAAAGTGAAATTGGCTACCTGTGTCTTTCCCTTGACTAATAGCCCAGATTTGCCCCCCCATACTATTAATAATTTGACGACAGATAACCAACCCTAAACCAGCACCATTTACTGTGCGTCGTAGATAACTTTCTGCTTGGGAAAAACGGTCAAAAATTGTCTCAAGCTCATTTGCTTCAATACCTCGTCCTGTATCAGCAATAATGACTTCTATCATCGGTTTTATCAAACCGTTTGTCTCAACCTTTTCTTTTATGTTGTGTATTTTGGCTTTAACCAAAAGTTCTCCATCAGTAGCCGTAAATTTACATCCGTTGTCTAGCAGTTTGTAAAATACTTCTACCAACCCTTCAACATCAGCCAATACAGAAGGTAATTGATGAGATAATTTTATCTTGATTTCTGGAATGCCTTTAAATTGAGAAGTTTTTTTAATTCGGTGTAAAGCTAAATTAAGAGGATATTCGATGGGAACGGATTCTATATTGTGGTAGACTTTTCCAGTTTCTAGTTTGGATAAAGTCAAAAAATCTTGAATTAGCTGAGCTAACCTTTCACTATCAGATAAGGCAGTATCTAACATTGTTTCCCGTAATTCACTGGGCATATCGGGTTCATCTGCTAAACTTTCCAAACAGATGCGAATTGTGGATAAGGGTGTACGCAACTCATGTCCTACCACCGCAATTAAATTACCCTGAATACGTTCTACTGCTGCTAACTGTTGATTTAAATCTACCAAGTTATTATAAGCACTGGCTTGGGTTAAAGCAGTTCCTGCACTATGGGCTACGGCTTCTACTAAAGCAATATCTTCAGGTTGCCATTGAAACTTTTCGATTCCGCTATGATGTAACTCTAAAACACCTAAAAGTGTTTCTCGATAGCGAATGGAAACCATCAACCAAGAATCAATTGCAGCCCGTTTAATTTTTTCTCTTAAGATGGGATTTTCCTGTAAATAAACGTTATCTGCTACATCATTGATAACCAGTGCTGAATCTTGCGTTTGAGCAACTATAAAAATCGGATTATCTACTACTGACCACTTTTGACCTGTTAATGACGGCATCATCTGGGGTACAGATTCGTATTTGATTGTCACTTCAGTATCATTAGAATTGATACGATATAAAAGACAACGACACTGAGGAAAAATTTGACCTAATTCTCTGACTGTAATCTGAAGGATTTCTTGTGGATCGAGAGAATTGCGTTGTGCTTGGGCAATTTTGTTAATTAATTGCTCTTTGAGTTCGGCTGAAGCGATCGCTTTATAGGCTTTGAGTAACTTATATTGACCAGCTTGTAAATAAGTTACTAAACGTTGCGTAAAAATTCCCAAATCTACAGATTGAGAGGTCAAAAACAATTTTTGATTCTGTTCTCGGTACGATCTGAACAGTCTTCTTGCTTGTTGGGTTTTCGCTTTTAATTCGGGGCGGTAGTTAGCAATAATACCTAATAACCAATCAGCAGCACTATAAACAATCTCGCGATCAAAACTCCAAATGCCTTCAAATCTTTCTCCTTGTTCTAAAACAGAAGAAACATCTCTTAACTCTGTTACCGAAAGTTTCTCCTGTGCCACTACACAAGCGGAATATTGTCGTCCGATGACTACTAAATAGCCTTCACCCGCTAACGTATCGGTTGATTGTATAGGAATTGTATCATAATTAGTATTAGCGATCGCAAAACTAGATTCGGCATCTGGTACTCCAAAAATGTAAACATGGTTTTTTTTTTGAGCCATATCTTGAAAACGTCGCTCTGCTTGATGAAAAAATTGCTCTTTCTGAAAATTGGCAATTACTAAATATTGATGATTATCATCGGCCAAAACAATATCTTGCATTGCACGAGCTAAAGCAATTAAAGACGATTTAAAATATATTTGAGGACGCAGAACAGAATACTCTGTAACCAAGTCCCGTAGTAGAGAATTAGTTAGTTTCATGCTGTTTCCTCATTACAATCAAACAACTCCCAGTATATTGAAACTGGCAAAAAAATTCTGATTTGTGCCATAAAAAATTGAGACTACAAAATCCTTTTACTTAACTGATTACTCCCAATTTTATTTACCTGCTTACTAATGAATTTGGCTTTGCCTAGATCGACATTAGGTAAAATAGTTTTACTTAAATCTGCTCCTTCTAAAATTGCTCCTTCTAGGTTAGTATTGCTCAGGTCAGTTTGAGCTAAACAAGCTCCAGTAAGCACAGCATGATTAAGGTTAGCTCCTTTTAAATTTGCTGAACGCAAGTTAGCATAACTAAGGTTAGCTCTCGATAAATCAGCACCTCGTAAGTCAGCACCTTCTAGGCAAATCAGACGCAGATCCGCATCAACAAATAAAGACTTCTGTAAACGAGATTGAATCAAATTAGCCCGAATCAGCATTGCATGGCTAAATTGAGCCTTAATTAAGTTTGCTTGCTTAAAATCTGTATGCCAAAGAGTTGCCCCTACAAGATTACATTCAGTTAAATTTGCTTTTCTTAAAACGGCACGACTTAAATTAATTTCAGCTAAATTAGCTCGCCATAATTTAATCTCACTTAAGTTGACTTCAATCAAATTTCCTTTAGTGAGATTAACCCGGCTAAAATCGCGTTCCCCCGAACTATAAAGCTCTAGAAGTTGAGAAGCATCGATCATTCTGGTTTTTTGTTTATGTGGGTTGAGATAAAACATCCAATATTAAGCTAATACGCCTCAATACTTTAAAGAACAAACTGTAAGCAACATTTAAGAATTATTTTGTCTTAGTAAAAGACAATTTAGGGAAACTAAAAATAATTAATTAAAAATTTCGTGATTTTTCTAAGTCATAAAGATACCTTTTGTCAGATATTTATTAACTTATGTAAATAATTGTAACTAAATATGCAGACAATTGCTGACAAAGCTTGACGAAATAACCGAATATTTTAGGCAAAAAAGCTAATAATGGGGAATTTTTCTGGTGCTGAAGCTGAATCTTAAGAAAAAATTAAAAAATCAATATAACTTTAACCAACTTAATAATTATCAGATACTTCCATAAAAACTGCTAGCTACCTCTTTTTATCAAACTACTGGTAGATAAAAAAGCACTCAGACCTTTGCTAGTTTAGGTGCTATTACGTTTATTTGAAAATTTTGTGCTTATCGATAAACGAAACTAATATTTCAACGGATTAACTACATATTGGAGTTTTGTGAACAATCAATTAGTAAGAGATCTTGGCGAACAAGGCTTGTTACAAAAAATACAGCCTTTTTGTCCTTTAGGGGTTATTGGAGACGATGGTGCAGTTATCGATATTAAAACAGATTATCAACTGGTAGTAACAACAGATGTTCTAGTAGACAGGGTGCATTTTAGCGATCGCACTACCTCTGCTTTTGATGTGGGTTGGCGTAGCGCAGCAGCTAATTTAAGCGATTTGGCTGCAATGGGAGCAAATCCTCTGGGTATTACAGTGGGTTTATCGTTACCAGGAGTAACGTCTGTAGCTTGGGTAGAGGAACTTTATCAAGGTTTACACAGTTGTTTACAGCAATTTGACACCCCGATAGTGGGTGGGGATATTACGCGCTCTGATGTAATTACAGTAGCGATTACGGCTTTTGGTGAAGTATTACCCCGACAGGTAATATCTCGCTCTGGTGCGCGGACAGGGGATGTAATTTTAATCACTGGTTATCATGGACTGTCTAGAGCAGGACTAGAGTTATTGCTCAATCCCCAGCTAAAAGAAGCTTTAAACCCCAAAGAAAGAGCATTGTTAATCAAAGCTCATCAAAGACCCCAACCAAGGCTAGATGTAATTGCTAAGTTACGTAAAATCGCTTCTGATGCTGTTGTTACAGGGATGGATAGTAGCGATGGATTAGGAGATGCGATCGCTAAAATTTGCCGTTGTAGCGGGGTAGGAGCAGTGATTGAGAGTCACTCTATTCCACGATGTCCTACTTTAAATAAATTATCCTCAGATTGCCCCACCGAGCAATGGATCTTAGATGGCGGAGAAGATTTTGAACTGGTTTTATGTCTAGCTTCTCAGTTGGCTCAAGAGTTACTGTCTGATTTAGGAGAAGGTGCAGCGATTATCGGTCATATTAGGGACGAATCTCGAATCAGAATTAATGGAACTCAAGAAATCAGAGAAAGAGATATCTCGGATTTAAGCGCGGGATTTCAACATTTTTCTATATAACTTTAATTTAGAGAGAATTATAAGAAAAATTTAACTATTACCCTTAATCCATTTCTGGTAAAGCGTATAGCTTGTGTTAGATTGGAATCCCCAAAAACATCTATTCTTGTTGGTAGAAATCGTCAAAAAATGGGAATGCTAATTTCATAAGGGATAGTCATGGCAACACTGTGAACACTCATTAGCCTTGATAAATAAGGATTGAGCCTATTCACCACGTCAACCTTTTCTCTTTTTGTGTAACTCATAACTTGAGATTGTTAATGCTCAAGACAAAGACAATCTCTATTACAAAAGTAGATTGACGGGGCATACAAGCACCGCCCTTCGAGAGCGGTGTCAGCCCCTCACGAAGTCAGAGGAAGCTCCGAATCGCAGCGCGTTCCCTTGCGCCTTACGTCGGCGCGGGGTCGCTGCTCCGTTTTATTTATCCAAGAGATGGGGACGGCGGAGTCTCTCTGACAAGACTATGATGGTTAGTCAGTTTTCTTCGTAATCTATGACTCGATTGTCGAGTGAGAATAATTGACGAAATATATGCAAGACCTAGTAAACTTGAATCAAATAGCCGAAAAAATTCTCAATTTAGTTGCTCATAGCTCTAATCCTTCCGTTTTGTTAGAAGATTTAGCTTTAAGCATCGGTACTTCTTTTCAAGTTGATGCTTGTATTGTGATTTCGGCTAAAGAAAATTGTCCGCAGAATTTAGCAATTGGTTGGTGGAGCGAGAAAGGATTCCCTACTGTGGATAGCCAGATGTTACATAAACCCTGTTGTGAGGTGTTATGTGAAGCTACAGATAGTGGCTTCTCTATCCAAGAAAATAAGTTTCCCGATATTTTTGCTTCACCTACTTCTTCTCTGATTGCTGCTAAGTTTCAGGGAAAAACTAATGGCGCATTGGTTTTGCTCAAGTCCCAGTCTTATTCATGGAATCTCTCAGAAAAGCAACTATTAGAAGCAATGTCAAACGCAATGGCGATCGCCTTTTCTCAAATACAGCTACAGCAACAGGTACAAACTCAAGCTGGTTATCAACATCTACTCAATCGTTTGAGTAACGCTATTTCTAAAAGTTCTGATATCAAGGTATTATTCAATCTTGCTTTGTCGGAAATGGGTAAGGCTCTAAAAATAGATCGAGCTAAAATTCTGACTGTTAAATACAAAGATCCTTTCTTTGTCCAGAGAAAAAACCAGCAAACAATCAAAGCAACTCTTACTGTCGCCGAAAATTGGTCAGCACAAGAAAGCGATGCTTCCTTTCCAGAAAAGTTTTCTTTTCAGTTAACTGATTCAGATTGTTGTCAACAGGCTTTGCACCAAGCACCTCAACCTTTAGTCGTTAACGAAGGAGCGAATTTTCCCGATCTAGCAGTAGAATTAATTTCCGAAGGTGTTCAACTGATTCCTTCTTCTGCTTTGTTAATGATGCCTTTGATGGGTAAAACTACCAGTGAATCACAACCTGCATTAGTTCTTGGTTTTCTCGTCTTACAACGCGATCGCCTGTATACTTGGAATACTGAAGAAATCAATTTAATTAACTGGATTAGTGTCCAAATGAGTACGGCTTTAATTCATCATCAAACACTCAATCAAGTACAATCTATTGTGGAAGAAAGAACATCTCAACTTCAATGGAGTGTCGATGTTCAGGCAAAACTTTCCGAAAAGATGCGCCAACAAATCAAGCAACTTAAAAAATTAAATGATTTGAAAGATGACTTTTTAAACAGTATGAGTCATGAGCTTAAAACTCCAATGACTAGTATGAAAATGGCGATCAAAATGTTGAGACAAAATATATCTGATACGATGCGAGAAAGGTATCTCGATATTTTAGAACAAGAATGGGATCGTGAATATAACCTAATCAAAGATTTACTAACTTTACAGCAGGTAGAGTCAGGAGAATTAGCTTTTGACCCTCAAGAATTACATTTGAATCAAATTATAGAGAATCTATCTGCATCTTTTACCAAAAAATGGCATTCTGATAAAGGTTTAACTTTAGAAACTACTTTGTCGAATTCTAATTTACAGCTTTATTCTGATTTGGATAGTTTGCAGAATATTCTTAACGAACTATTATTAAATGCTGGTAAGTATTCTGATGCCGATACTACGGTACAGTTATCAGCAACTACTTGTAATACTCTAAAAGGGAAAGAAATAGAAATTACAGTTAGTAACTATGGTGCAGAAATTGAACCTAGTGAGTTACCCTATATCTTTGATAAGTTTCGCCGTGGAAAAGGAGTAACAGATCGCGCTGTACCTGGTACTGGTTTAGGTTTAACTTTGGTCAAACATTTAGTA
>NZ_LR213992.1 GCF_900659865.1 Hyella patelloides LEGE 07179 | reverse complement strand
TTTTAGGGGTTTTTCGCCATTTTTACTTAACTTTTTGCTGCGCCCAAAATCCTTGTAACCTTTATTTGCTCAAGGTTGTCAAGTTATTCAGCAAACCCTAATTATTTAGCTATTAGTCAAGGTTAATTTCAAGTAGAATCAATTGGTATCGATGATTGATTGGGAATATCCTCAGATAATAGTGATTTGTATTTTGCTTTTGAATCTCAATACACACCGTTTCAAAAGTACGTAGCTAAGGGAAAGTCGAGACTTCAGCAACAACCCCTTTAGCTCTTAACTCTTGCGCTCGGCGATTGGTGTAGTAAAGTTCCTCTCCCGCATCAAGAACTTCTACTCCTACAGGCAAGACTTCCAGGAATTGATGAATTTGTTGTTAATATTTGATAATATAGGATATTAGCAATTGCGATCGCCAAAGTGAGATATACATGTATATATTTTGAAATATGTATACTATTGTATGGTGTAGCTATTTATAAGCTGTTTTTTAGATAGCATTTGTTACTAAAACCTAAGCTTTTTAGCCCCTTATTTTCATGAGTGTACAAAACAAACTCTCAATATATGACTTAAGATTTAATCAACGAATATCCAACTCGAACAATCGCAGAATATTAGAGATTTCTAAAAATAGTAACAAACAAGAAAATACAGTTGACTTTTTGAGTCATCTGCTTGCTATTAGAGCAATTGACTATTGGCTTGAACGAGCAAAATATCCCATTGATGTTCAAGAAGCTCTTAAATTTCTAGGTTTAAGAATCAAGACTGAATGGTCAACACGGGAGCAGAATAAGTTTGACATACTCAATTGTCTGCAACAATCTAACTCAGAAAAAATAAGAGATTTATCTCAAGAATTAGAAATAAAGGTGAATAACTTGTATGAAATACACCTATTTGATGCTAATTGTAGTGATTCTCTAATTGGTCTATTTGAAGAGGTAGAAAAATACTTAGATAAGTATACAAGGACTAATCCATGGGGATGTCATCTTGCTTTAAAGAATAACTACCAAAATTTGCGAAGAGAATTAAACAATAAATTTGAGGAGCTAGTCTCTTTTTGGAAGAAAGCTTCGGTTCACGATAGTCTCAATTTTTTTCAAGAAATTAATAGCTTTTTGCTCAGTTTTGAACATGAATATCAACAGGAAAAAGAAAAGTATTTAGATAAGACAAATGCTTGTTTACGAACTTACAAAAGATTTCTATCCGCTATTCAGGACATTCAGGACAAAGAACATCAAAATGATTTGGAGGAATTACACAATAATTTCTCTATAGCTAAACAGTCTCTATTAAATTTTTATAAATTTAAAATTAAAGCAGAAACATATTTTTTAGCTATTCAAGCGTTGAATAGTCTAATCAAAACTAATCAAATGTATCTTGAGGTTTTGGAAGAATGTTCTCGGTTTTTAACAAAAATTAAAGCCAATTTTTTAGCTCAAGATAGTGTAGAAGAAAATAATTTATTTTACTACCCTTGGTTGCCGAGAAAATAACCAACCAAGTTAATCTAGTTAATTTGCAAAAAAAAAGTCGAGATAAGATTAGGACATTCTTTGCTTACTTCGAGGCGTTACACTGGCATCACTACAGATGATGTCCAAAATGCACTTATTGAAGAAGTTAAACCCATAGCCAAAAAGATTTGCTCAGATATATATCATCAACTCGCGAGCGAAGTTGATAGTTTTGAGTAGCTGTTAAATCCTTCGATTAGAAATCTTAATTTTTTTGCATCATGCTTCATAATAACAATAATAATTCATCGTTAAATAGTCACCAATCAATCTCAAGCAAAGAAAAGTATCAAGTTTGTAATCGTTGTGGGTATGACACCAATGAGCCAAACTCTGTTGTTTGCGAAAATTGTAACCAACCTCTAACCTCTAAAAAAGAGCAAAAAGCTGGAAATAGTCTCAAGATTGACGGTCGAGAATCTACTACTCTGAATAAGAACCAGAGAAAGAAAGTCGCTCGTAGCAACAAGATGAGCTATATTTTCTCGATAGCAGGAGGAATAGCAATATTGACAACTGGGGTTCTTGCTTTCACACTCAACACCAGTCCTAAAGCAGCAATAAAAAATGCAACAGGAAGAATTTCTTTTGGTGGTGAACCTTGTAGTCAAAGGCTTGTCAATCAAAAAATTGCCAAAGCAATCAAAAATATCAACAGCGAGGTAAAATTTCGCTATTCAGATAACGATCCAAATAAAGATCAAATTCAAGAGCTTATTGAAGGACAAGTCCAAATCGCTTTTTCCGAGAAAGCTTATTTAGATAGTCACTTTAAACGAGCTAAAGAAAGAGGCATACAGATAACAGCAATCCCTTATGCTTATGATGGAATTGCATACGTTACTGATAAAAAGACGGAGACTAGACCTCTGACAGTAAAAGAACTAGAAGATATTTTTCAGGGAAAAATCACTAACTGGAAGCAATTAGGGGGTGAAGACAAAAAGATTGTACCAATTCTTGTGGCAGGATTGTGGCAGAATCCGATGGGAATTAAATTGGTCGAACAATTAAATCCCAATACCGTTTTTATGAGAGATCGTTCGGAAGCTAAAGAATTTTTGAAAAAGACCAATGGTGCAATCTTTTATACATCGGCTACTCTAGCTGCGGTCGAACTGAACGACTTAAATGTAGTATCTATCAAAAAAGATGATGGTACGATTGTTTCGCCTGTTATAAAGGCAGGGGTAACTAATCAACAAGATATTGATTCAGGAAAATATCCTTTAGTTAGAGCCTTGAATATAATTGTCAATAGTGAAATTTTCCAAAATCACCAAAATTATCAGACTCTCCAGAAAAAAGGAGTTAAAGCTCTTGTCGAATATCTAGTTTCACCAGAAGGACAAGCTATTGTTGAAGATGCTGGTTTTGTACCCAAGTATGAAGCGGCAAAGGATATTGACAGCAAGTTTTCATTTTTACCTTGGTTTTAACAACACAATTTATTTTGCACAAGTACTTACCTTGTTTGTTTGGAAGTGTTTATTTTTGGCAACTCCCTTAGCTAATGGTTTCTGACTATAAATTTGGCTTATGAGAATAACTAATTTTTCCTTGATTTATAGTGAGAATTTGAGCATCTTTGATCCACAAATCGTTAAAAGAATTAATATGGGTAGTGGTAATTAAGGTTTGAAAGCGATCGCCGATTGTTTCTAAAAGTTGATTCTGACGGTGAGGATCGAGTTCTGCTAGCACATCATCTAATAGCAATAGTGGTGGTTCGCCGATAATCTCTTCAATTAGTTTTAATTCGGCTAATTTTAAGGCTAATACCAGGGTGCGTTGTTGTCCTTGAGAGCCATAATATCTTGCAGGAGTATCATCAATCGTAAATTCAATTTCATCGCGATGTGTACCCACTACCGTTTTACCTTGATGGTATTCGGCGATGCGTCGCTGTTCTATTTTCTCTAAAAAGGCTTGTTGTACTTTTTCGGGAATGTCTTCTGTCCATCCCACATTAGGTGCGTAGGTAATAGTTAGAGTTTCGGTTTTTCCGCTAATGCGATCGTGCCATTTTTGGGCGATGGGTGCTAACCTATTTAGTACTCTAGCTCTTCTGCGGGTAACTCTCGATCCTGCTGCTGCTAATTGTTCATCCCAAAGAAATAATTGGGTTTTATCAATGGTTTTAGTGGTGGATATGTCTGATTTACGATCTTGTTCTTGTTTCCGAATCGCTTTTAGCAAGGCGTTACGCTGACGCAGTACTTGATTGTATTGTTGCAAAATATGAACGTATACTGGCTCAAGTTGAATTAATAAGCCATCAATCCAGCTACGTCTTGACTCTGGCGCACCTCTTACTAAATCCAAGTCTAGACTAGAAAATTGTACTGCGTTTAAATTGCCTAAAAATTCGATTTGTCGTCGTAAAGGTTCTTTATTGAGGGCAATAGTGCGTTTACCTTGCTTACGGAGAGTGAGAGTTAATTCTGCTGTTCCATAAGCTCTTTTGACTGTAGCGGAGATTTGTCCTGCATTACTACCATCTAATACTAACTCGCGATCGCGTATTGTGCGATGACTTTTTAAGGTAGCAAGTAATTCTACTGCTTCTAAAAGATTGGATTTTCCTTGTGCATTATTACCAACAATAATTGTTTTTTGCCGATTAAAATTTACCTGTTGTTCTATATAGTTCCTAAAAGATCGTAAATGTAGATTTTTTAAATACATTAATCGTTTTTAAGTTGTTGGTTTAGTTTCATAGTTAATTGGTTCGTTTGCTAATAGCTAATGGCTAATGGTTAGTTTTTGGTAAATTGTTGTTTGTTTCTCGTCGTTAAAAATTTTAACTTTTGACTGGCTACTTCCTCATTCCTTATTCCTTACTCCTAATCCTTCAAACAAGCCCTTCAGGAGGATCGATCTCAATCCGATTATTTTTAATGTCTACTATAGGAACTATCTCAATAACAAAGGGAATTAAGATTGTTGCAAGTTTAGGTTTTTTTGGTTTGTATTTTTTTCGTTTGCTACGACGATTAATTTTTGAAAGATCGGGAGTCTGATTTTCTTCTGGTTCTGGTTGTTTGTGTAAGGTAACTTCTAATAAGTTATTTCCTGCATAAAAGACATTTGTAACTATCCCAATATTCTCTTGTGTTTGTTGATTAAATACTTCGAGATTGATTAAATCTTGAACGTGAAACTCATCTTCTTGTAACTCAGGGCGATCGCTTTTAGGTACGAGAATTTTATAATCTCGTAATGCTTCTGCTCGATCGCGATATTCAACATCTTCTAAAGCAATTACATATAATTTTTTACCAGGAAGATAACGCCCTCCTAATAACTCTTTTGCTTCAATTTTTCCTGTATCGGGATGTTGTAACCATCTTGTTCCTGGTACTAAAAAACGTTCGGGAAAATCAGAATCAGGATAGACCCTTAGTTCTCCATACAGTCCTTGAGGAGCTACTATTGTGCCAATTTCAATCCATTCCGTTTCTTGGTTGATGGTTAATTGTTCATTGTTCATTGATAATTATTTAGTCCTGTCAAGCGAGATAATATGGTTAATGTTTCATGGGTAGGGGTGATTCGCAACCCGCGATGCAGAGTGAGTTCTTTAGAGTGAATTGCCCTTACAGTTGTTATTTTTTAGGTAATGAATTATTCTAATTACTGTAATAAAGTTGGTTGTTTACTGATAACTGATTTTGTTACTTGAGCTAGTTTTTGCATTGCTGTAACAATTTCTGATTCTGTGGCAGTCAAACTGATTCTGAGGCATTCTTGTTTATGTTTCCAAGCACCTTTTAACCCAGGGAAAAAAGTACTCCCAGGAACAGCAATTACGCCTACTTCTTTTAATTCTTGATAAAATTCCCAATCACTTATAGGTAAATCTTTAATCCATAGCCAAGCAAAAATAGCCCCTTCACCTTGATGTAAATACCAGGGGAGATCGTTAGGCATTTCTTTATCTAAAGTGGCTGCTAAAACTTCTAATTTATGTTGATAATGAGGACGAATAATCTCGGTAGAAATTTCCGCTAATCGACCAGAATTAATTGCTCTAGATGCGATCGCTTGTCCATATCTCGAAGAGTGAATGGCAGCATTTGTTTGAAAAGATTCTAGAATTTGAATTAGATTAGGATCGCCGATAGCAATCCCAATTCTTTCCCCTGGTAAACCTGCTTTTGATAAACTCATACAGTGGATTATATTATCACCAAACTGAGGATTCATTTCTGTAAAATTTAAAGCAGGAAATGGTGGAGCATAGGCAGAATCAATTAATACGGGAACATCTTGTTTTTTTGCTAAAGTAGCAATTTTACTCACTTCTTCATCTGTTAAAACATTTCCTGTCGGGTTGCAAGGACGAGAAAAGATAACACAACCAGTTTGTTCTGTAATTTCTAACTGACTAAAATCAGGGCGATATTTAAAACGATGATTTTTTTGATTGATTTCTAACTTTGGCTTGTAAGCAATCAAAGCTTCGGGAGTTAAACTAACACCACCGTATCCCGTATAGTCGGGACTCAAAGGTAGCACCACCTGACGTAAATCCCCATCTGTCGTGTAGCCACCAAAAGCATTAGCACCATAAAAATAAAGAGATTGTGAACCAGGAGTAATTAAAATATTGCGATCACGCAGTGCCTTGGCTTTGCCAAGACCGCTTATACTTAAACCATAACGCTGATTAAAATCTTGCACCACTGCTTCAATTAAAGGCGCATAACCTTGAGAAGAACCATAACGACAAACTACCTCCCCATACTCTTTACTCGCCAATAAATCCGCCGTACAGTCGCGCCATAATTGTTCTACCTCTGGCAAAATAACAGGATTACCCGCACTAAGATTAATAAATTCTTTCCCTGCACTATTCTTCAGAGTTTCGATAATATCTTTCATAATTGCCCTAACTCCCGTAAGCTGGGACATTTGCGTACCAAATTGAGACAGTGCAGGATTCATCATCTTGTAAGGTAAAAAAACTAACAGCGTATCCGTTATTTTATGCCAAAATCAAAATCTAAACCCTGCGATTTCTGTTCTAATTCAGTTGATATTCGTTATCGCATTCAATACGATGTATCAGAGGAATGGAAGCTAGTGTGTCGTCAGTGTTGGGATAAAGTGAGCCCAGATAATCCCTGCTATCGTTATGGTGGTACTTGGAAAGCGAAAAAATAATAAGCAAAAAATAACACTATTAGTGGATGTGGCAATGCTACATACCAGATTATCCTCCTCACAAAAGTCGCGGTAGTAATAATGCCAAGAACGATAACCTAGTAAGTTAGATGTTAATGATTTTTAAAAAGAAAATATGACCGATCTTGTTTATTGGAATTGGATTGCCTCAAAATCGTGGCTAACTCCGATAGTTGCTGCTGCAACAGAATCAGAAGTAGATGTAGAAGCAGAAAGCGGTAGCCTCATTCTTGCTGGAGTATTGCTTAGTTTGGTAATTGTGTACTTCGCTAGTAAATTAGGTGGCGAAATCTGTGCCAGAATCGATCTACCTCCAGTATTAGGAGAATTAGTAGGCGGGGTATTAGTGGGAGTTTCTGCTTTTAATTTGTTAGTGTTTCCTGAATCAGGTTGCACAGCAGATGATTCCCTGATTATCAGTTTTTTGCAACAAACCGCAGGTTTAACCCCAGAAGCAACTCCCCATGTATTCGCTTCCTATAGCGAGGTAATATCCTTGCTTTCGGAATTAGGGGTAATTATTCTGCTATTTGAAATTGGCTTAGAATCAGACCTCAAAGAACTAATCAGGGTTGGGCCACAGGCTGCTATTGTAGCAGTGGTTGGAGTTGTTGCTCCCTTTGCCATGGGTACGGCTGGTTTAGTTTATGTTTTTGACGTTCCTGTTATTCCTGCTATTTTTGCGGGTGCAGCATTAACCGCTACCAGTATTGGTATTACCGCTAAGGTGTTGGCAGAAATTGGACAGTTAAGTTCTGAAGAAGGTCAAATAATTATTGGTGCTGCGGTATTGGATGATATTTTAGGGATTGTTGTTTTGGCAGTCGTAGCCAGCTTAGTCAAAACTGGTGAGATTCAGATTACTAATGTTGTTTATCTGATTCTTAGTGCGGGCGTGTTTTTAATCGGTTCGATTGTGATCGGTCGTTTAATTAGTCCTTTAATTGTAGGATTGGTTAATGAAATGAAAACTCGCGGTCAAGTATTGCTAACTGGTCTAAGTTTTGCTTTTACTCTGGCTTATATTGCTAATGTGATTCAGTTAGAAGCTATTTTGGGAGCTTTTGCTGCTGGTTTGATTTTGGCAGAAACCGATAAGCGCAAAGAGTTAGAAGAACAAGTAATTCCCGTTGCCGATATTTTAGTTCCTGTCTTCTTTGTTTGTGTCGGAGCAAAAACTGATGTTGGTGTTCTTAACCCCACAATACCCAGTAACCGAGAAGGATTAGCGATCGCAGCTTTCTTAATTGTAGTTGCTATTATTGGTAAGGTGATCACTGGTTTCACTTTATTTGGCAACGGAGAAATCAACAAGTTAGCCATTGGTGTCGGTATGATTCCCCGTGGTGAAGTTGGTCTAGTATTTGCTGGTGTAGGTTCTGCTAGTGGCGCGTTATCCGAAGCAACTGAAGCAGCAATTATTGTGATGGTAATTGTGACGACTTTTGTTGCACCACCTTTTTTGAGACTGGTATTTAAAGAACCAGAAGAGGCTAAAGAAACTCCTGCTACAACAGAAAATTAAGTTTATTTATGGGGGCGAAAGTGAGTTCGCCCTCGCAGCTACACCTTAGTATATTCAGAAGATTGGAGTTGTGAGGAGAGTAATAGATAATAAGTAACTCCTACAGCCCTAATCTCATAAGATACTGTTGGCGAATTAAAATCAAGGTGATTAAAATACATCAACGTAGTGGTAATTTCTGAATTGCTACTACAAAATTAGCATCTTGTAATATCATTTCAATTTTTAAATAGGACAAAAGTTTATAAATTTCTTGATGTTAGACATTACAAGACTTTCAACGACAGAATTATATGAGTTAGCTGAAAATGAAAATACTCCTAGTGAAACTCTAATTGAACTAAGCGAAGAAAAAAATCGAGAAATTCTTCAAAGATTAGCCAAAAATCCAAATACTCCTATATCTATTCTAGAAAGGCTCAGTTACAATTTTCCTGATGAGGTTATCAATAATCCTGTTTGCGAGCTTCTCTGGTTAGAAAACCCAAATCAAATGGATTTTTATAAGGTTGCTTTGGCAAAAAGTTCCAGTACTTCAGAAGCGAAATTAATCCAGTTAGCAGAAGATTCTAATACTAAAATAAAAAATGCTCTTTTGGAAAGAAAAAGCCTATCAGTAGAACTATTAAAAAAATTGGCTACTGATTCTAATGTTTATGTGCGTCAGTCTGTCGCTGAAAATCCAAATACATCAGCAAGCACTTTAAAAATATTAGCTAATGATTCTGATTATTATGGTTATCATGTACGTCAATCGGTCGCTGCAAATAAAAATACATCAGCAAGCACTTTAAAAGTATTAGCTAATGATTCTCATACAAATGTTCTTATTTCAGTGGCAAGAAATAAAAATACGCCATTGGAAACACTAAAAAAACTGGCTATTAATTCTAATCAGACTGTGCGTTATTACGTTGCTGAAAATCCAAATACACCAGCAAGCACTTTAGAGATATTAGCTAATTATCCCGATACAAATGTTTGCTCATTAGTAGCAAATGTACGTCTGTCAGTTACAAAGAATAAAAATATATCGGTAGAAGCACTAAAAAAACTGGCTAATGATTCTAATCATCATGTACGTGAGTCCGTAGCTGAAAATCCAAATACACCAGCAAGCACTTTAGAGATATTAGCTAATGATCCCAACACATTTGTTCGTGCATCAGTGGCAAGAAATAAAAATACACCATTAGAAACACTCAACAAACTGGCTACCAATTCTAGTAATTATGTGCGTCAGTCTGTAGCTTTCAATAAAAATACATCATTATCTACTTTAGAAGAATTAGCCTCAGATGAATGCGAACACGTTCGTGGAGAGGTAGCTTGTAACCCTAACTGTCCTCTAGCAGTTTTTGAACAGTTAAAAAATGATGATAGCAAGCAGGTTCGTGCAAAGCAGCAGAAAACACTAATAATTCACCTTTAATACTAAAGTACTTTGCCAAAGATTTAGAATCGCAAGTAAGAAAAGAAGTAGCAAGCCATCAGAATACATCATTATCTACTTTAGAAGAATTAGCCTTAGATGAATGTGAACACGTTCGTATGGAAGTAGCTCATAACTCTAACTGTCCACTAGTAGTTTCTAAAAAACTAAAAAATGATTATAAGAAGAATTTACCTTCAATACTATTGTCTTAACAGTTTGATAAATTTGTTGTGCTTGATTAATGGAAAATTCAACATTTTATTTCTAAAATAGTATTTGAAAATTACAATCTTAGTATAAAGATAAAACTTAATTGTTGCCTTGCTTTCTCATGCTAGCTGCTTCTTGAAAGACTTTAGTATATTGTTGATAACCTCCAGGAAAAACCACATTTAAGGTTAGAGTATCGTCAGTATCTTTAGCATCTCCTATACCTTCAATAACTTCAGTTTTTTGTTCATTTAATTTTAAAGGCTTACGATTTTTTAGTTCTCCTCCACTGCTATCAACATAAACTACTAAATTTTCGCTCTCAAATTCTTTTCCGATCGCTTGTATTAATTCTAGAAAACCGCGATCGCTTCCTCCTCTTCTAAAGATGAGTTTATCGCCATTTTGTTCGGCTTTACTGGTCACAGTATCACCAATACCAATTATTGTGGGCATGATTTTAGAATCAAAATTATCTTTAATTAATGTTAATAATTCTGCTTTATTTTGAGGTGCTTGTCTACTATTAAATTCTTTACCCAACGGATAGTTACCAGTCTGTAAATAATAGTAGTGATTTAAAATAAAAGGTACTCCCGCTTCTTTAATCGCACCTCGCAGCATAAACTGTAGATCGGTAGTTCCAGAGTCATTTTCTGAAGCTGGTTGGATAATTTCTTTTCCCTGTTCATCTCTACCTAAATTGGGAGCAAAATGCACGAAAAATGAATTTTTAAAACCCATTGTTCCTGCTTCTTCTAATAGGTTTTGGGTTAAATTTTTCATTGCTTGTTGCAATTTAACATAGATAGCTTGCTCTGATAAAACGTCATGAAAAACATTAAGATTAACTGTCGGCGAAACTTTGTTTTCTAAAACTGTCGCCTGGATATAATCATCAAATTTTTCTGAATTAAAACCACCGTTATGCTGTTGAAAAAACTCTCTTAAACTAGCTTCTATTTTCTGGGGGACAGTTTCTAAAAAAGCCATTTCTGTGTCGCTAATTCCTGGATGAGATACATTACCATAGCGGTCTTGCCATTGCACCCCACCACCAGCTAAACCAGGTAAATATAAACCCTGTTGTTTGACTAAATCTCTCTCGTCAAAAGCTTTTTCGACAATACGATTAACTCCTCTTCTCCCAATATGCTCTCCATTAGTCAAGACAAAAAAATGACCATCAAAAGCTCTAGTTGCTTTCAAATATTGACGTTCAATCTCTCTAGTTAAAGGGTCTTTGACTAAACTCATACAAACCCCGTCTAAATCTTGAATAATCAGAATATTTTCTTGGGTTGCTAAGATATTAATTAAGACTTCGTGGTCTAGAGAAAATGAGCTTTGATGTAATTTAGCCATTCTGCTTAAATTGTAGATAATTCATATTTATCTTAAAACAAAAAATGCTTTTAAATCCCATCTAGTTTTAAGAACTTATTTTTAAAGATAACTGTTCGAGGGATCGGGGATTAGGGATTAGGGATTACCCGCATTTCTCACAAATAAGGCGATCGCTATAAGTAGAAGCCCGATCAAGTTTAGGTTTAACCCTGCTGTTCACGGCTGCTGTCAAACGACAGTCTGTTGTTTGAGTTATAGTCTGGATCAGAATC
>NZ_LR213991.1 GCF_900659865.1 Hyella patelloides LEGE 07179 | reverse complement strand
TGTCTCAATCAACAGAGACTTTAGGGAGTCCGTTAGTTCCAGCATTTCAGTTTCTATGTCTTTTGATAATACTTGATTTTACTCCTTTACTTCTCTTATTTGGAAGCTTTAATTATTTGCTACTCCCCTTATAGCCTATAGCAAGCGAGCTAATTTACTTTGAATTATTTAGATAATATTCTCCCCGTGGAAGCAAATCAGTATTAATTTTGCTTGGTTTGCTGTCTTTGGCTTGAGAATACATCGTTACTTGGGCTGTTCGGATATCATCACGAATTCGAGAGAGCTTAATTTCTGCTTTGTCTAGAAAATCTTGAACTTGAGGTAAATCGAGCCTAGTTAATAATCGTGTTCGCTCAAAATCTATAGGGCGATCGCTTCCAAATAAAATTGATAAGTCTTCAGTAAGTTTGACATTGGTAACGAAAGGAAAAACACTCAACATAGTTTTTCTGGTTCCTGCACCCACATTCCATTGAGCAAAAAAGCCTTCTGGTTTTAACTTATTTCGCACTTCCTGAAAAAATTCTTGGGAGTAAAGCATTCCTGCACGCGATCGCCAAGGCTGAATAGCATCTGCTTCTATAATGTCGAATTTCTCTTGGGCTAAAACTAATTCTCTGCGTCCATCTCCCACAACAATCTCATAACGGGGGTCTTGCAGCAAATGTTTTAATGGCTTTCCAATAGGGGTTTGTGCATACTCATTTAAAACTGTCAATTCCGCCCCTAAAAGTTCTACCACTTTAACCCGTTCAGTTACAGGATTAACTCCCAAAGTATGAGGAGTACCTCCTGAACCCAAACCAATAATCATGATATCCGTTGGATTAGGATGTAAAAGCGCAGGAATAGTGCCTAACAGCCCATGAAGATGCATATAAGGAAAATGTGCTTGAACTTGTCCGCTAGCAAGTAAAACACCCTGTCCTTCGCTTTCGGCGATCGCTGCAACACTGGTAGAGTCTTCCGCCACGGTAAAATAGGCATCAGGGTGAACTGCTTGTAAAGCTGCCCATAATTGGGAATTAGAGGGGAAAGCCAGTACCAACATCACAGAAACAACGGTTAAGGCAATATTCAGTTTCGCTTTGAGCGAGCGCGGGTAAATCAATAAAAGAAAGCCCAACCCAAAACCACAAAGTAACTTAATTGAGCCTGAAGTTCCCCAGCGATCTAATAAGACTAAACCCGTTACCAGACTACCTACAGTGTTACCTAAAATATTAGCTACCAAAATTGAACCCACTCGTTTCCCAATAGAATGCTGGTCTTTTTGAACTGCTTTCTGCACTATAGGAAAATAAAAACCTAACAATAAATTAGGCAAAATCATCATTACAGAAGGAACAATTAAGTATTTAAAAATAAGCGAGAAATTAATATTGTCAAGATCGATAAAGCCAATATCGGAACGTAGATCGGGGTTGTTTTGCCAATAAGTAGCAATTATCCATATAGCGATCGCAGAATACACTGCAACCATTCCTTGAATTAACAAAAATACCTTTTTGGGTTGACGAATATACTGATTCACCTTAGCTCCCAACAAACTACCTAAACCATTACTTACTAAAATAAAAGCAAGTAAATGGGCGTAAGTATAGGCATTAGATTGTAAAGCAATATCTAAGACCCTAAACCAAATAATTTCCCAGGAAATAGCTGCAAAACCTGAAAGAAAAACTAACAAATACCATTGCTGAAGAGAGTTACTTGTTGTGTGAGGCAAAGAATTGGCAAAAGTATTATCCTGGGGAAAACTAGCCTTGTGGCGAGCAAAATTCCGCGAGATAATTAATGCTACCAAACCCACACAGGCACTAAAAAACGAACCTAAATAAACTGTTCCCGCGTAACCCAAAGTCCCTACAATATACCAGCCAGAAACTAGAGTACCCACGCCCGATCCTAAAGTATTAATTCCATACAACCAACCAATACGAGAAGCTGCATTCTCCGCACTACGGCTAACTGCTTTGGACAGTAGAGGCAAAGATAACCCCATCATAGTTGTGGGTATTAACAAACTGACAAAGACAATCCCTAGCATTACCACAGGAGACTGCGCCAAATATTGCAATCGCAGAAACAGCAAATCGTAAAACAAAAAACGACTACAGATAGCAAAAACCGCAATTCCCAAATTGCAGCAGCCATAAATCCTCACACACTGACGATTATTAAGGCGATCGCTTATTCGACTGCTAAGCAGGTTTCCCAATCCTAAACCTAATAAATAAGAAGCAATTACCACAGTTACAGAGCGCACATCAGAGCCAGAAAATAACCCTAACATTCGTTGCCAAGCAACTTGATATAGTAATGCGTTAAAACCAGATATAAAAAATAGTGTAAATAAGACTCTGATTGCCCAAGGTTTTTTGATAGCTACAACTTCCGTCTTTTTGGTTGCTGTTTTTGCCATTTCCACAAAAATTTATCAAATTTTATTTAACTTGCGGAAGTATTTTGACACAGTATAAAAAAATATTAGATATCAATGAAGTCACCGAGTCACCGAGTCAGAGATCAAAGATAATTAGTGATAACGAGCCACTAACCATATTATCCCGCTTGATATTATCCCACGAAGATGGGACGGGACTAACCACTTACTTTTTCAATATATTCTCGCCAATAAATAATCTTGCCATCATCCTGTAGTTCAAAAATAATGGCATCTTCTGCACGAGATATAGTATCCGATTGAATATTGCGATCGCTCCAATCCCATTCTACTGCACCTTGGGTATCACTAAGAATAATTCGCTTAATGGTGACTTTGGTATCGGTAAACTGTCGGAAATAATCTGTTGCTGCTTTTTCAATGGCTTCGACACCCTGAAACTTAAAACCTCCCGCTATAAAAACCGCATTGGGCGCGAAATCATTAACTATCCCTGAGACATTTCCCGTTTCCCATGCTTCAGCTTGTCTTTGTACCATAGCTTGTGTAGCTGTTCCAGAATTCATTTGCCCTAAAACCACTATCAAGGAAAATATCAAAGGGAAAACATAAATCGGTATCAGTTTTTTCACTTCTAAAATCAAAGATAGGTGGGCAATGCTATCCTTACAACAAAATTACAGCACGTTTTCTGAGATAGAATGCTTTAAATCGATTGGAGTTGCTACAGTTTGAGAAGTAGTTGCATTAAATGCAGGAACACCCAGAATATCTAAACTATCCAGTAAAGCTTCTTGAATCGAAGACTCTTGAGGTTGATCCAGCATAAAGTAAAAATACTCGATCAACTGTAGTCGGTGTTCCCGATCCAAGGTATTTTTGTGAGCTAAATTAGTTAGCTGACGGATGGCAATAAAACGCTTCAAAGGATCGGCAGCCGTTAAATCTCCTAATAATTGGTCAAATTTTGCCAGATTGCGATCGCCATTACTCCGATTAATATGCCAACCCAAAAGAATCAAAGTAATTAAAGTACCAAAACCTTGCAAAATCGATCCCGTTGCTAACCAACGATTTTCGGTATCAGCCCAAATAGCAGCAACCATATAGGTAAAAAATCCGCCTAGGCTACCACCACCGACAGCAAATAATAATTTACGATTGTGACCAACTAACCAACTAACCCCAGTTTGCCATAACTTACGATATCGCTTTTGAGAAGTTTTGTAGGTGAGCCACATTAACCCGATACCTATACTGGTAGCAAGTAATAATTGTCCATTCCACCACCATAAACTGACAAAAGCCAGCATTAACAATCCTTTTCTCACTATTTGAGATACTTGCTTAGAAGATAGTGCCAAAACATCCCAATCTTGAGCTTTAGCCTGAGAAAAAATTGATAATAGAAGTTGCTCCCATCCGTATGATGTCTTACTCACAACGGTTTCCTTCCGCATTTTTACTTATAGCTTACCAATTTAACATTGAACTCGCGAACATTGAACATTTATTAGCTAGTGGTTAGTTAGTGCTTGGTTGCTTTTCTTGCTTACTGTACTCATCACGCTTTCATTTGACGAAGTCGAAGCAGGCTCCGTCTTTTTAAGGCGGAGTACCTTCGACTATTAAATCCCATATTGAAAACTAAAAAATAGCAGCAATGAGATATAGTTACCCCAAATGAGAACATGAATAAATTGAATATCTCTGCGGGCTAAAAGGAAAGAAGTCGCTATCAAAGTCATAATTACTGAGCCAAAAATTCCCAAGAGTAACCAATCAAAATCAATTTTGAGAACAAACTTGCCGTACAAAGCCAGCGAAATAAGTAAGATGGCAAAACAATTAAACACAGATACCCAAGTCAGAGGATAACCAATATAGCTTGGTAAATTGCGTAATTGATGTAGTTGTTTCCCTGCTGCTAAAGCCAGTATGGGATAGAGAGGTAATACATACCAGCGAGGATGGGCAAGCTCGCTTAAAGGAATCACATTAGCGATCGCTAAAAGGGGAAAGAATAAACAAACACTACCTGTCACCAGTAAAAATTTTGCCCATCCCCAATTGCGATAATGCCAAGCCAGCCTTAAACCATAAAAAGCCACAACAAACCAAGGAGAAAAATAGTGCAAAAATGTCGATAGATAGCGGTTAAAGGATTGATTGGTTAACCATTCCCAAGATAATTTAGATTGCAAGGAAATAGCAAAAGCCCCATATTGCCAATTTGCCCACAAATTAATAATTGGCTCGTAAAAATACCATTGAGCTATCCACCAAGCTATCAAAGGCATCATGCCTAAAATCAAGCCACAATAAAAATAAGGACAAATCAATAGGCGGGGAGTATCCCAGCGTAAAAACAGGAAAATAAGAACTGCTAATGGTAAAACCGACCAATTGTCTGTTAAACCCACCAAACAAAACCCAAAACCAGTCATTAAAGTCCAACGCAAATCTCTTCGAGAGCGCAAAATTGCCCAAAGAGCAAACATCTCAAAACAAAGCAAAGGAGCATCCAGCGTTCCCCACCTTCCCTGACTAATGACAGGAAAAAAAGTTACATAAACACAGCAAGCTAGTAAAGTAGGAGCAGTTGTCCTAAAAAGTTCGCGACCAATACCGTATAAAATAACGGTCGAAAAAGCTCCCAATAAAGCAGAAGGCAAACGGGTAGTCAAAGGGCTAACCCCGCCAATATTGAAAGTAAACGCTAGAAGATCGGGAAATAAAGGGGGTCTAAATACTTCGGGGTTGCCTGAAAGTGTCGGAAAAATCCATCGCCAAGAATTAGGCGGTGCTTGCCAAATTTCTTGCGCTATTTTTACCATCGTACCTTCTTGCAATTCATCTAGAGGTAAGCTACCAAGGTTAACTGTAAATAAAATTAAAGCAGCAATCACCAATAAAACTAGATAAAAATATCCCCACCAGCGATCTTGCCGACGCAAATTAGATAAACGTTTTCCAATAGAAGTATCAAAAGCCATGAAATCAATAAAAAGGGGATTTTGTTACAGACAACAAACAATCAAAAATCACCGTGAACGCTTTTGGCGATCGCTTTTTCTGCTCTGTATTCTTAAAGCAGATACTCAGTGAGTTGGAATTTTAAAATGTCTTCTCTAAAATTCAGATGTTAAAATACGCCCAATAGAATAATCTTGAGATAAATTACTAATTTTCATTGAGATTGAAAGAAAACTAAAGTTCAATCTCTCAAAGGTTGGAATCGCCAAAAAGCGATCGCGTAGTGCCTGCTTTCGCAGACTGCGTAGTGCCAGGCTCAAAGGCGATCGCCAATAATCTAAGAGAATTTAAAATTAATTTTAAATGAACTCTTTATATGGTACTCCAACAGGATCGATAACTGATAAAAGAACGAGTCAAAAAAACAACTTATGGAAGGATCTTTTGAAATTACTCTGCAAATAGTAATCGCAGTTCTCGCAGGGATCACAGCCCAAGTAATCGGAGAATATCTTCGAGTTCCCAGCATTGTGTTTCTGTTGCTTTTCGGAATTATTTTAGGTTCCGATCTTTTGAATGTACTCCATCCCCAAGAGTTAGGAATCGGCTTAGAAGTTTTAGTTGCTCTTTCGGTTGCCATCATTTTATTTGAAGGAGGACTAAATCTTGAATTAAGAGAGCTAGGAAGGGTTTCTGGTAGTTTACGTAACCTAGTCACTATTGGCACGCTAATTACTCTCATTGGTGGGGGAATGGCTGCCCATTGGTTAGCAGAATTTCCTTGGTCAATTTCTTTTCTCTATGCTTCCCTAGTGGTTGTCACTGGTCCGACAGTTATTGGACCATTACTAAAACAGGTTAGAGTAGATCGTCAAGTAGCCACTTTATTAGAAGGTGAAGGAGTTTTAATCGATCCAGTAGGAGCGATTTTAGCAGTAGTTGTTTTAAATACCATTGTTAATACTAATTCTGCTCCCTTAGATGTCGTTGGAGGCTTACTATTTCGGCTTGGTATAGGGTCTGTAGTTGGTGGTGTAGGAGGCTGGTTACTGGGTTTATTTCTCAAAAGTGCAGATCGGCTTTCCGAAGAACTTAAAAATTTAGTAGTTTTAGCTGCAATGTGGGGCTTATTTGTTCTCTCTCAACATCTTTACAGCGAATCTGGACTAATGGCAACCGTAGCAGCAGGTATTGTAGTTAAAGCTTCCTCTCTACCAGAAGAAAGATTGCTCAAAAGATTTAAAGGGCAATTAACCGTTCTTTGTGTATCGGTGCTTTTCATCCTCTTAGCTGCGGATTTATCAATTGCTAGTGTGATTGCTTTAGGTTGGGGTAGTTTACTTGCAGTAGCAGCTTTAATGTTTGTAGTGCGTCCTGTAAGTGTCTTCTTTTGCACCATCAACAGTGATTTGAACTGGCGACAAAAAATATTTTTATCTTGGATTGCACCCAAAGGGATTGTTTCTGCTTCTGTCGCCTCATTATTCGCAATCTTGCTAACCGAACGGGGTATCAACGGTGGAGACTCTATTAAAGCCCTAGTCTTCTTAACCATTATCATGACAGTATTTTGTCAGGGCTTGACGGCTGGATGGGTTGCTAGTTGGCTAAGGATTACTTCTAGCGAAGCTAAAGGCGCAGTTATTGTTGGAGGAAAAGAATTAGGGCGTTTAGTTGCAGGTTTATTTCAAGAAGCAGGAGAATCTGTAGTTTTAATTGATACTGACCCAGAAGCCTGTAAAAAAGCAGCAGCCGAAAATATTCCTGTATTCCAAAGTAGCGCACTTGATGCTGATGTTTTGACCGAAGCAGGAATCGAATCAATGGGTACTTTTATCGCTTTAACTAACAATGGGGAAGTTAACTTAGTACTAGCCCAACGAGCCAAAGAAGAGTTTCAACCCCCCAAAGTTTTGGCAGTATTTCCGCAAAATAATTCTGCTTCTAACAACAACAAAATTAAAGTTAATCAAGCATTTATCCCTGAACTTTCCACAGAAACCTGGAATAAATATATTCATGATGGTGAATTTCAATTAGAGAAAATAGTTTTACGAAAACCTCAAATATCCTTACAACAAGCTCATTTACAAGCTTTGATCCGTTCGGGAGAACTACTACCTCTCATAGTGAAACGAGATGCTAAACTACAAATAGTTAAAGCAGCAGAAGATTGGCAACCAGAGGATGAAATTTACTGTATACTCCACGATCCTCGCTCGAAACTCATGAAGCGACTTTCTGGTAATAATCAACCTTCTCGTTTGGCCTTAAATAAGTTTTCTGAAGTAGAAAGCATTCCTATTAGTCCTAAAAAAACTATTCCAGAAGGGGCAAATTAATAAGGAGTGAGGAGCGGTGCTTGGGGAGAAAGGTTTTAAATGATTTTATGGTTTGCACCTCTAGTTGGTTTATTTGATTAATTGAGGATTAAAACTACCAAATCAAACCGACTAAGTCTCTTGTTAGCAATGACAGCGCGCTGCTCTGCTTGGGAAACCTACGCTTCTAGAAACACGCTGCCTATCAATAGTATTACATCAATGACTAGAGTTGATGGCAATTTGCTTTGTTTACTCTGTAGCCAGCTTAATTCCTAAACCAATAAAAATTATTCCTGTTATTTTGTTGGCAATATTGATTAATCGAGCTTTAGAGCGAACAACCTGGGAAACTTTTGCTGATAATAAAGCAACGATTATAAACCATAAAGTGCCAGTAATGACAAACAAACAGCCCAAAAAGAATAATGAAAATACCCGATCTCTGCTGGCTGGATCGACAAATAGAGAGAAAAATCGTAGCAAAAATAGAGCAACTTTCGGATTAAGAATATTGGTTAAAATACCCTGTAGATAAATATTCCAGAGATTTTTATTTTCTCTCTTCAGAGCGATATCTTCTTGGAAGTTATTGCTGATGAATATTTGAATACCTAGATACACCAAGTATATAGTACCAATCCATTTTAAGACAGTAAAGGCAATTGCTGAAGTAGCTAAAATGGCTGATAAACCAAGAGCAGCAGCAGTACTATGTAATAAAGTACCTGTACTAATACCTAAAACAGAAACAATACCAGCTTTTCTTCCTTGGGTTATGCTACGAGCCATAATATACAAAGTATCTGTACCAGGTAACAAATTGAGAGAAATTGCTATTAATAAGAAAGTATAAAGATCTTGGGTACCAAACATCATAAAAATTTTAGGGATAACTTTTGAAATCAAGCAATTTTGTTGATGATGTTATCATTCACTTGCAATCATTCCAGTTATTCAAACTATTAACTCGATCTTATTCAAAAATCTTCTTAATATGCTAGACAATTAATCAAAAAAACAGCCAGTAATCTTTGTTCAGAAGCTTGACTATTAGGCAAAGAACTTTGTGGTGAAACTAAAGATGAATTAGTCATAGCAAGACGCAACAATTGTTATATCTTCCAAGCCCACAACCTTCAAAAAAGCCTGACTGCGCTGCTAATATGTTACAGCAGGTAGGGTTAGGAGATAGGATTGATTACTACCCTGATAACCTCTCTGGAGGACAAAAGCAACTAGTCGCGATCTCGTAGTACCTCGTGAAAGCGAGACCGCTCGTGTCTTGGTATCTCATCCCGCGATCTTCTTAGCGGATGAACCCACCGCAGTCTTAGATAGTAAATCTGGTAGAGATGTAGTTAATTTAATGCAAAAACTAGCCAGAGAACAAGGCAGCACTATTTTACTCGTCACCCACGATAATCGTATTTTCGATATTGCAGATCGCATCGTTCATTTAGAGGACGGTAAACTGGCTAATAATTCCCTGAAAAAACAAGAAGCTGCTCGATAATTTTGTAATCATAAAGTAATGCATTATATTGATTATAAAAAATGCTATGTAATACAAGATTAGTATAATTGCTCTCTTAATGAGCCTTTTTTTTGCTCTTTTTCCTAGTTTTCTCTTTTGCTGTTTATAATATTGGAGCTTAATTATTACACATCATATAGTAAAGAAGGAAGCAAGCAATGAACACATCTGTTAGCTCGAAAGTAGAAAACAATAAATTCAGAATTAACTATGATGTCACTGCTGACTGGAATAATGGTTACACTGCGAATATCAGCTTTACAAATAAAGGTAACAGCTTCAAAGACTGGACTATGACTTTCGAGAGTGAAAGGGAGATAGATAAGATTTGGAATGCCGAATTGGTGTCCAGGGATGGTAATAAATATACCGTGAAGGCGGTTGATTGGAACGATCATGTTAGAAATTGGGAAACTACCACATTCGGGTTTAGGGCAAAAGGAGATGATAATCTAACACCATCCAATTTCACATTGAATGGTCAGAGTATAGGGGGAAATTCTCAACCTAGTAATCCTACGCCTAATCCTAATCCTGCACCCACACCTAGACCTACTTCTGCACCAAACCAACCAAGTTCTAACGCCATTGTCCAAAGCTTTGAAGGTCATTCAAATGGTACAGTTTACGATCACGTTGCCCAAAAAAAGGATTGGAATTTGCTTTGGTCACAAGATGCTCGAATGAAAAATTTTGCTAAAATTACCAACTCTGAAGCGTATTCTGGCAATAATTCTCTCCGCATTACACATAGTCCTACCCAAGCATCAGGAGGTGGTGCTGTGTGGGAGATTCCTGGAAAAGATGTGTACTACTTACAGTATAAGGTTAAATTTGAAGCTGGTTATGACTTCAATGGCAGAAAGTATAGCGGTGGGAAATTACCTGGTCTTACCAGTACAGACGGTCAGGCGAGCGGTGGTCAGGATGCTAATGGCTCTAATGGATATACCACTCGATATATGTGGCGTGAAAATGGTCAAGCCGAAGCATATGTATACCACATGGATAAACCTGGACAATGGGGAGAGAGCTTTGATTTCAAAGACGTATCTGGTCAAGATGTTTATTTTAAACCAGGGGAGTGGCATGAACTTACCCAGCGCGTAGAAATTAATGACGGCAATCAGAAAAATGGTTCTCTGGATGTGTGGATGGACGGTCAACAGGTACTAAACATTGACAACCTGCGGTTTGTCAACAACGGTAGCAAGGTTGATGCAGTCTACTTTAGTAATTTCCACGGTGGAAGTGGCCCTGATTGGTATCCCGACAAAGAATCCCACATCTATTTTGATGATTTTGTTGTTTCCACCAACCCAGCAGATGTAGGAGTCTAGGCTTTAAAGGCTTATTCAGTAATTGCCAATTAAACTGTTAACACAATTTTATGTTGGTTTTATCAATGCAATAGCAATGGTTCTCATTGCAATTTAAATCATTATGACTAATAGGCTTTGTTTTTTGCTTTGAACTTTACCAGGACATTCATCTTGTACCAAATAGAAAAAAGAATGCGACACATCCTGTAAAAGCGAGTCATTCATTCCTACCTAAGAATCATCTGTTGCAAATATCATTTGATTTGGTATTATTTACGAGACATTTTATGGGTAAGGTAAATTGCAATTAACAAGCCTACTACTGTAACAACAGAATATTTGGTAAAGATATTTTTCTAGAAGATCGGCCCAGAGAAGATTTAGTACCATTTATCAAAAATAGTGGGAGAGATCGAATTAAATTGTAGTAGCGCGTCTAGACTAAAATGCTGGGTTAATCTCTTGAGTGAAAAATTGTTGTCTCTGAAGTTTGGAGATTAGGGGGCTTAAATTATACCAATTCTCGCGCACTAGCTAAATACATGACCAAATTATTTACTATTACAATTAGACTCTGAAAACTTTGTCATTCTTGACTTATGGCTTTTGACTTTTTATTTTTGACTTTAAACTAAGTCTTTTATTACTTTTGAGCGCGCTGCTCTGCTTGGGTTTCCAAGGGGCTGTGTCCGCCACCTGCGGGCGGACTTTATAAGTCCCGCCAAGCTTATAGAACCAAGCTGTTGAGAAACGGTATTATACGAAATCCGATTATAAAAGACCTGATATAATTCTCAAAAAGTAACCCAAAAAAATTAATGCCGAGAAAAGCTTATTTAGTAAAGCATAAGAGCTCAGAGGAATTGAAGCGAAAATACTTAAAGAGCAAAGACTCAGTAGAATCCAGAAGGTGGCACTTGCTTTGGAAAGTATCTTTGGGATGGACGATTAAAAATAGCGCGGTTGCAGTAGGGATAAATTATGATTATGCTCAAAAA
>NZ_LR213990.1 GCF_900659865.1 Hyella patelloides LEGE 07179 | reverse complement strand
CACCTTTGGTTGCTTTAGATAGAGGGCTACTGTTAGTAACAGACAACTCTTTTTCTCGATCTAAGTTCATGGGCAATCTAGCTTTTTAGCTTACTAAATCAAAATTTAAACTATCGAGTCACTATTATAATTCCCTTTTGTTAAATCAAAATCAATAGCAGTATTTTTAAAGATCAAAAAATTTTATCTTCATGCCAATAGCTAATACTTTGAATATAATATTGGACGCAGCAAAATAATTGAAATGTGAATAAATGGCTATTTTTAAGAGATTATACTGGTCAAAAACCAAGAAAATAGTCTTGTCTAGCTCCGTAATCTTACTAAGTCTTGAAAGTAATGTTTTGGCAATTAGTGTGACAGAATTACCCTTAGAAAATAGTATTAATTCAACATCATTTTTAGAAAAATACAATCAACATGGTTCTAAAAAATTAGAAAATATTACTTTTTTTACGTCCTCTAATTTATCTGATCTTAGAAATATCTCCAACCTAGATAAAAATTCCCTAGCACAACTAACAAATGTTCATCAATTAAGGGATGTTAACCCTGGAGACTGGGCTTATGAAGCATTAAGAAGTTTAGTAGATCGTTATGGTTGCATTGCAGGTTTCCCCAACCAAACTTATCGCGGAAATCAAGCTTTAAGGCGTTATGAATTTGCTGCTGGATTAAACTCTTGCTTAAATCAAATCGAGCGTTTAATCGCTTCTTCTGAAGCCGTTGCAGTAGAAGATATCAAAACTGTCAAACGTTTAACTCAAGAATTTGAGACAGAGTTAAAACAATTAGACACACGGGTTAACAATTTAGAAAATAGAATCGCTGCTTTAGAAGACAATCAGTTTTCCACTACCACTAAACTATATGGAGAAGTCGTTTTAGCCCTTGCGGGAGTTGTTACAGGGAAAAATTTAGACGGTGATGATATTCCCCAAATTACCACTTTCAGCGATCGCGTTCGCCTCGACTTGGAAACCAGTTTCACGGGACATGATTTCTTATACGTAGAATTAGAAGCTGGTAACACTCCCTATCGCTTTGATTATTTTGAAGGTGCATTAGGCTTTGAATCGGATACCGAAAATGATGTTTACTTAGCCTGGTTAGCTTACTATTTCCCTATTGGAGAGCGAACTGAAGTTACTCTACAGGGCGTTTACGGCACATTTTATGACTATACGGATACGGTAACAGTACTCGATGGCGATGGCGGTAGTGGTGCGTTATCTTACTTTGCTACTCGTAACCCCATTTACAACACCACTTTTGGTGCTGGTGCGGGTATTCGTCACGAATTTAATGATGTCTTAGAAATTACTGGGGGTTACTTAGCATCTCAAGAAACGGTTAGCAACCCCACCCCAGGAAACGGCTTATTTAATGGAGATTTTGCCACTCTCGCCCAATTATTAATTAAACCCAATGACGATCTTAAATTTGGTTTAACTTATGTCCATGGTTACAACAGCGAAACTTTCACTGGTAGCACTTTAGTCAATTTTCGCTCTTTTACTGCTGATAATTTTGATGAGACTGCATCTATTAATAGCGACGCTTTCGGAGTCGAATTTTCTTGGGCAATTAGCGTTCGCTTTGTTTTAGGTGGCTGGGGTGCTTATACGAAAATTAATGTCTTAGATGGACAGTTTGAAGATGGCAGCCTTGATGTCTGGAATGGTGCTATAATTTTCGCTTTTCCCGATCTGATTAAAGAAGGTAGCATGGGGGGAATTGTCATCGGTATCGAACCAAAAGTAACTAATTCGGAAGGCATTAATTTCAGTGATCGCCCTAATACAGATCGAGATACCTCCTTTCACCTAGAAGCATTTTATCAACTGCAACTAACAGACAATATTGCCATTACACCTGGTCTTATTTGGCTGACTGCACCAGATCATGACAATGATAACGATGATGTTGTGATAGGAGTAATTAGAACAACTTTTAGTTTTTAAAGTGTTGTTCGGGATTATATAAAATAGCTGTTGATCACCCTCATTAAACCAAAACAAAAGTTAAAGTTATTAGGATAGATCGGGCTAAATGATTATTATGAAAAAGAAGATTAGCTTTTGTATAGCTTTGAAAATCTGATGCTCGGATATCTAAACAAATTATGAAGTACTTACCACATTATAGTTAGATTAGGTTTTGAGAAAATAGTAGTAAATTATAAATTAGAAAAACACCTACCAACCCCAGATAGCTAGATGAATTAAGATTCAACAAAATACCGAATCTCTTTACCATTATTATTTGTTTATACAATGGCAGTAATTGTTATATTATAGATAGCTAAAATAGGGTCAGATACAATAGCGCGTCTTCCCCATAATAAGGAAGAAAGCTAGCCCACCCCACGTAGAACATTAATTGACCCTCCGCTACAATCAACGTCCGTGGGGGGCTAGCGGGGGAAAGTATTCCCCTCGACCCCTTCAGGCAGTAGGAAAAAGAAAATATAGGTGTTTCTTAACTAATTAAAACCTCTAGCAAATCAAGCCAACTATGCCCAGAAAAGTACAGCGCACTAACACCATAAGTATTCGACTCACAGACGAAGAAAAATTGGACTGGGAATTAAAAGCACACGCTGCTGGATTGTCCATCTCGCAGTTAGCTAGAGAAGCCATGAATCGGGTCAAAGTAATGAATGTAGGCGACCGAGCAATCCAGATACAACGTACCTATCAAATAGCGAAAATAGGCAACAACTTAAATCAAATTGCTCGGTGGGCAAACACCTATACAAATACCATCGAAGCAGTAGAAGTAATCACCTATTTGATAGCAATTGAAAAAGCCTTACTAGCTTTAAAATTTACCAAAGGAAGTGAAGAATAATGCTAGTTAAATTCTTCCCCAGAGGAGTAGGATCTGGCAGTGGCCCTGTAGAATACATCACACGAAAAGATAACCCCAACACGAAAACCCTCCGAGAACCAGCCCCAGAAATAGTCAGGGGCAACCCAGAAATTACCAAACAACTCATAGACGGACTGGATTTCAAGTACAAATACAACAGTGGGGTACTCAGCTTTGCGATTGAAGATGCTCCCACAGAAGAACAACAACAAGCATTAATCGATTCCTTTGAAGAATATGCCTTTGCTGGCATCGAGCGCGACAATTACAACACCCTCTGGGTACGTCACACCCATACTCTAAGCGACAGAGTAGAACTTCATTTTGTCACCCCCAAAGTAGAACTAGAAACGGGTAAAAGTCTCAATATTGCTCCTCCTGGTTGGCACGGTTACTTCAAACCCTGGCAGACATATTGGAACATCAAAGAGGATTGGGCAAGACCAGACGATTTATCCCGAAAACGAATTTATTCACGGGGCTATCAAGCTCTCATCGATGCAGAAAACAAGAGAGCAGGATTAACAGCATCCCCCGACCCCAAAAAACAACTTACCGAATACATCACCCAACGCATTGAAACAGGACTGATTGTTAATCGCGACGACATAATCAAATCCTTTACAGAATTAGGTTTGGATGTACCCAGACAGGGGAAAAATTACATTACCGTACTCAATCGCTCAGATAACCAAAGATATCGATTAAAAGGGGGGATTTATGAAGCATCTTGGCGACTTGGGGGACAACCTGAAAAAGAAGATAGAAGCCAACAACAAACGCCTAGAGGAGACAGCAGAAGCAGAACTCCAGCAATTGAAAACTCAACTGGAGACACACAGTCAAGAACTCTTGAGGAACTTCAGGGAAGAATCCTCGAATTGGCTTCTGCTAGAGCGAGCTATCATCACTCGCGATATGAAGGAGAACCACCAAAGATTAAAACAATACTTGGGCAAACAATGGATATGGATATCCCTCGGAGTAGGGAGTCTTTGTCTGGGTATCTTAGGCGGAAGCTGGGGGCTGATAGGGTTCTTATCCCAGCGAATGATAGCCAAACAAACTCAATTAGACCAAATAGAGCAAGAGATCGAGCAACAACAACAAACCTTGAACCAACTCAACGACCAAACCCAAGGGATAACGATCTACGAAACCGACAACGGGACATTCATCATCCCACCCCCTTACCAACAAGTGAACCCAGGCTGGGAATGTCAGGGACAACCCTGTTACAAAGTGGAGTAGATCGTGAGCGAACTAGAGAATCAACTGAGGAAATCCTATCTACAGCTAGCCAAAGAATACAAACAGCAAATAGAAACACTCTCTCTTCGGTACGAGCAGGACATGAAACGGTTAGAGCAGCAGAACAAACAGCTACAGAGTCAAGTCAACAACTTGAGCGAACAAGTGAAGAATTTAACAACACAAGTCAACAGCTTCTCCAACACCATCAACAAATTCACCTCAATCTTGAAAGAGGAAGACGAGATAAGAGACGCAAAAGAAAAGCAGAACTAGAGTTCTTCAAAACCCAAATTAACTTAGCCGAATATGCTCAAAGCCAGGGATATCAATATATAGGCAAAACATCCAGCCGTAACAGTGCCGTACTGCGTCACAGTAATGGAGACAAAGTTATAGTTGCCACCGACACCGACGGACACGGTATTTACTTCTCTGTCAGAGATGACAATGATAACGGTACGATTATTGATTTTATTCAAAATCGCCGTAACTCAAACTTGGGTGGAGTTAGAAAAGAATTGAGAAACTGGCTTGAAGTGCCAACACCACAATCATCTAAATTTACACCCGTAGATAAACCCCAACCCATAACAAAAGATCGCTACTTAGTTATCAAAGCTGCATCCAAATTCCAAATAGCAGAAGAACATCCCTATTTAGAACAACGAGGAATCCAACGATTTATTCAAAAGAGCGTTCGCTTTGCGGGAAAAATTGCCATTGACGAGCGTGGTAATGCTATTTTTCCTCACTATGACAGAGATGGATTAACTGGTTACTCCGTGAAGAATACTAACTTTACAGGCTTTAGCAGTGGGGGAACAAAGACATTGTGGCAATCCAATCAATCAGAAAAAGATCGCTCTCTTGTAATTACAGAAAGTGCCATTGATGCTATGAGCTATCATCAACTGTTTGGTAAGGAGAATCCCCATACGCGCTACATAGCCACATCAGGAACGATGTCTAACTATCAATTGGAACTAATTAAGACTGCTATGGCAGAGATAACCAAACTCGGTGGTGAGATAGTTATTGCTACAGATAATGATGAGATGGGTAATAAGATAGCAAAAACTTTAGTTAAGGTAGCTCCCGAATCATCTCAAATTTATCGTCATCAACCCCAACACAGTAAAGATTGGAATGAGGTAGTAGAGAAAGAAAGACAAAGAATATTGAGCCAACAGAAACAGCAGCAAAGAAGTAGAGGTTTAGAGTTATAGAAGTCTGTTTTCTAACATATTACAATTTAGCTATAACAATACTATTTACTACCTTATTGCTGCTTTTCTCGTAGTCGAGTATTTGAAGTTGCTATTATTTTGGTGAAGTTATCAGAAGAGCCAAAGCAAAAGGAACGCAATGGTAGAACACAATGAATGGTACTCAGCGCGATATGCCAGTGGACAAGCAGAATATTATAAGCAGAAGTATTATGCTGCTAAACGTCCAGAGTGGGAGAAATCTAAGTCAGAAAAAAAGCAGAAAAAGGTAGCATTGAAAAAATCGGCTGCTTTGATTTTTGCTGAGTGGAATGTTGAATATGAAGAAATTAACAAATCTCTGTGGCTGGTAGATTTTGAAGGAGACAAAATTTACTTTTATCCAACGACAAATAGATGGCGCGTTAAGGGGAAGAAAACTACTTATTACAGCCGTAACGCTCAAGACTTTCTAGAAAAAGTTTACCGTTTTCGCAATCAAGACCAGTATGTTTAAGATCGGTCTAAATAGAGGCTGATTTTTTGTCCGTTCAGTAGTTTTTAAGCAGCAAAAGTTAGAAAAAGTAAATTACATCTCATGATATCAAACATAGATTTAGGTATCGTAGCAGAGTACTGTAATGGGATGTTTAAATCTCTTTTATTGGGATTTAGTATAACAATTTGTCAAACAATGTTATAGAAAAAACTGTCAAACATATTTATGTAGCTCCGCTTATCACCCTCTAAAAAAATCGATAAATTAAAGCAAAAAAGAATTATTCAATTATTAATTATCACAACTTGTCTAACAGTGTTATTTTAAAATAAAATTTTGTATTTAGTCATGTTATACATGACACGTAATTAATCAATCCTCTAAGCGGGTTATCAAAAAAATAAGTTAGTCTATAGCTAAACTTGTAAGACATCACGCAAGACACAGTTAGCTAATTACCACTTACTGTAAAACATGACTGACACTTCAAGTAGCAAAAGCATTACAATTCGCTGTCCCTCTCAGATAGTAGATAGTATCGACAAGCAAATCAAGCAAACCAGACAAAATAAAACAGATGTCATAGTGGGGATGCTATCTAACTCCATACCCAGCTTACATATAACTGAAAGAGCAAAGCTGCCAGCAAAACCAGGTATCTATTTCGTTTACACACCCGACCATAAAATACTGTATGTAGGTAAAGCAGATAATCTACGAACTAGATGGAATAGCCATCATCGATATCAGTATTTTATCGAATCATCTATAGAAAGTAGAATCGGTTATTTTGTCTTAGATACTGTCGATAATCTTTCGGATATTGTTGAAGAATTTAATACAGAACCAATGACAACTGTTACTACTAAAGCATTAGTAACCAGCGACGAATTAGAACGAGTAAAACAAGAACTAGCTACCCTCAAACAACAATTCAAAACCACCTTCTCCGCACTAGCCGAACTAGGAATTTCAGATATTGCTAAAAGACTAGAAGCATCCTTACCCCCTCGCGGATTACAAGAATGGACGGCAGATTATGGAGACAAAAGAGAAGGTTTAACTCGTAGCGAACTAATCAAGCGAGTAGGATTTGGTTCGACTAAAGAATTTGAGAATGCCCTTAATATCCACTCAATTGATGAAACTGCTTATTTAGAGGAGTTAAGCGGGTGGTCGCTAAGACCAATTGAAGAAGGAAGCTCTCGAACTCGATTTTTTCCCGAACGCTAAGTTCATATCTTGGCTTAATTTGATAAATAAGATGAAAGATATTTATAAATGCTCTTTTTTGTGAGAAATTACAATAAACTCACCATAAAGAGATTAACCATGAAGATAGATCGACATGGTAAAGCGAAAATTTTAACCACAGAAGAAATACAATTACTGTTCAATCAAGGTACGGATAAAGACCGCGACCGCGTTCTATTTGGTATCTGTCTCTATACAGGTTGTCGAATTAATGAGTGTGTAACCCTGCAAAAAATCGATGTCTACGCACCGCGAAGCGGATCTCTTCGAGATCGCTACGGTAAAGTTAGATCGGAATTAATCCTTCGTAAGAAAAACACCAAAAATAAACTAGCAACCCGCACCATACCAGTAATAGAAGAATTAAGATTATTACTGGCTAATTATCAAACTCTACCCGACAATCCCTATTTATTCCCTGGTAAGGGCGGTCAAGGTCATTTAAATTCCGATAGCGGTGCGAGACTACTCAAACAAGCCTGTCGCCGAATCGGTTTAATCGGTATTAGTTCTCACAGCTTTCGGCGTACCGCCCTAACTCAAATGAGCAATGCAGGAATACCCTTAAGAATCATTCAAGAGATATCGGGACATCGCAATCTAGAACAGTTACAAAGATATTTAGAGGTCAAACCAGAACAAGTCAGAGGAGCGATCGCATCACTTTCAATGTTGTCTCACATTCAACAGGATCGAGATACAACATCTGAATCTGAGATAAAGAAAATAGATGACCCCATTTCTACAGACAAAAATTCTTACAAACAATGAACTCTCGATAATTTTTCAGAGCAACATTTTTACAAAAATACATTATTCCAGACTTACTTAATTACAAATGTAAAAATACACATGGATAACAAAAACCATATCCCATGAAAATAGGCATTTTGAATCAAAAGGGCGGTGCTGGTAAGACAACCATAGCCTTACATTTAGCTCATGCCCTAGCCTTGAAAGATTATCAAGTGATGTTAATCGATGCTGACCCTCAAGGATCGGCTAGAGATTGGGCAACAGCCAGAGAAGGAAATGCACCCTTTAGCGTAGTCGGTTTAGACCGTCCCATAATCCATAAAGAAATCGGCAAACTAGCCATAGGATATGACTATGTAATCATTGATGGTGCGCCGAGAGTTTCCGATATAACAAGATCGGCAATCCTAGCTTCAGATTTAGTTCTAATACCCATACAGCCGTCACCCTTAGATATTTGGGCAGCCCATTCAGTTGTGGAACTAATCTCTGAAGCCCAAATATATCAACCAGATCTCAAAGCAGCATTTATTATCAATCGCAAAATAGTCAATACAGCCATCGGGAAAGAAGTAGTCGAAGTACTAAAAGATTATCCTTACCCAGTATTAAAGGCAGCCCTAGCACAGCGAATAGCCTTTGCAGAAAGCCTTAATATCGGTAGCACGGTTTTAGAAACATCACCCCATAGTATTGCTGCATCGGAAATTAATGCAGTAGTAGAGGAACTATTAAACACCAAAAAATAAGATAGCCATGTCACAGAAAAAACCATCGAGACTTAGTACCAAACCAGGTAAAAATACTCAACCAAAAAATCCTGATAGCTGGGTAGAAAATCGCAATGGCAATAATGATATTTCTAATCAATCGGAAGTGCCAGAAAAAACCAAACGGATCACCTTTGAAGTGCCAGAAAAACAGCATCAGGCAACCAAGATACTAGCAGCCCAAAAAGGTATGACTATTAAAGAGTTAATGCAATCACTCTTAGTTACCGAGTTAAATAGAAACCAATAAGCTGAAGTTCCCAATTAACCAGCTTACAAATTTACTAAATTACAGATGTAAATAATTACATTTGTAATTATTTACAAGAAGCTCGCGATATCATAGCTCAATAGTTTTTCCCTCAATTACTTGAAAAATGCCTACGTATCGGAGCAACAAAATTTAGATAATTAGTTGGTCAAAGGTTAATAGATAGTAATAAATATAGGGATGATTTAGATGAATCAAAAATTACTTGCCCAAGATATAAAACCATTATTAGATAGTTTGATAGTAGAAGCTGAAACGGTAGATAAAGCTCTTGCTTCTAGACTTAGACAAATAAAGACTTGGATTAAAAATACAAAACCAGGTTCTCTGAGCAAAAAAAGAGAAGTGATATTTTTCTTACGAGAATTAATTGAAGATGTTGAGATTTGGTTAGCACTCAAAGAACTAGACCCGACAAATCGTCAATTAGCTCTCAAAGAATTAACACCTACAGAAAGATATTGGTTTACAGAATTATTTCCTCAATGGTTTCAGAAATTTGACCCCAAATTATCAATTTGGAAAAAAGAATTAATGGCTGGAAAATTTGAAAGTAAAGATCGTAGGGTTCTAAACATCTTATCTGACATTGTAAAAAAGCGTGGTGGCAGCGTCAGCATAAGATATATTTGTGATTTTTCAATGGCTACAGATTTAATTGTCAGTGGGACTTTTGAAAAACCTTTATGCGTACAACTAACTATTACTAATGAATATCTATTAGACGACAAGAAAAGTAAGTGGAAAGATACTTTGAAACATTGGAATATTGAACGGGCTATTTTTATTAGTTATCATCCTGTAAGTAAGACAGGTAGCGAATTAGATGTTATACACAGATTAGCCAATCAGATTTTAAATAACGCTAACACATTACCAAATACTTGTTATATTGAAGATACTGTAGAATAACCAACATATTTATTACAAGGTTGTTATACACTCGATATAACTCTTGCAAAATTATAAACTGGTATGTTCCAACTAAAAAAAGCACCTACTCAAGAATCTATTAGTCAAGAAGCGAAACCCGACCCCTTAGCCAGATTTCGCAAGTCTCTTAATGCTAGTCGTGCTTTACAAGATACTAAGCTAGCGGAAGGCGTAAAAGGCATAGATCGCTATGTAGAAGATGTAGAAGGTGACTGGCTAGAAAATTGGGATGATGAAGAGTAAAACTCATCATTAATAATGTGTTATCTGATTTAATGTAAGAGATCGAACATTGAAAAAGCCTGAATCGTGCCGTTTAGCTAGACTACGTAAAAGTCTTAAAGATATCCATGCTTTACAAGAAACATTATTAAGTGATGGAGTAGACGGCATCGAAAAATATGTAGAAGATGTAGAAGGTGATTGGCTAGAAAACTGGGATGATAAAGAATCAAAAATTATGTCCCTTAAAGCTTAAAAAGCAACGAGACTAAGGCTTTTAACCAAATATACCAGCTAGATAAATTACAATAATGTCGGGAAATGAAAGTATCCCGCCGACATCCCAACTCCTCAAAATAATAAGACCTTTTAAGAATCGATAAGTAATCTACCCTTAATGGTCGCAAATGTACGATAATTCCTATTGAAGCGAAATGTACAAAAGCGACCGCTTTTATACATAAAAACCAAAATGCGTCTGATGAAGCTAGTAACGTAACTTCAACAAGACGCAACAAGGCGGGTCAAAACCCTTTTTAGACAACAATTAGTAGACATTATTTCCTCTCTGTCTAATTGTTGATTTGGTTGAAATTGTCATTATCAATCGCGATTCTTATTAACGTCAATTAATAAGGTCGCTCAAAAGATTGAATATGACTTTCTAGTTTAGTTAGCACCGATAAACCTAAATTGTGGCTGCATACCTTCGCAATGTATGAATAACCGAAATGAAGATTCGTGCTGTGCTTGAACCGTAATCGTGACTTATCGCAATGAATGCAATGAAAGCAACGACAGTCTGTTGACCAGCAATGATGCTAGTAACTAATCTAATTATAAGTCAGGTTAGCACGAATTTCTATCATTGCGGTTCTTTCGCTTCAAATCGTAAACCTTCGCAATATAGAATAACCGTGGTATTTTCCCCATCTTTTTCTGAAAACCAAAGTCAAACCCCTGCTAGCTTTGCCCAGTACGCTCTAAGACACAAATTCTATCAAATATTCTCTCATTCTTGGGATTTCATAGCTAAAGAAACCCCAGAATCACAATGGAAAAGCGTAAAAAAATATAAACTTACCGAACAAAAACTCTCGTACAAATACAGCGACCCCAACATTATCTTAGGAGTACGCTTCGGCACAGAAACCACTCACGGACTTTACGATCTTGACTGGGGTAGCATTTACGACCCCAGAGAACAAGAAGAATCATTAAGACTACTCAAGGGAGAATTAGAACTCTGGGGTATCTTCCGCTTTGTGCTGCTGCAATCTAGTTTAAGTCAAGGACTGCACCTCTACTTCTTCTTAGATCGCCCTGTCAACACCTTCAGATTAGCTTGCGTGATGAACAAAGCAGCCGAAGATGCAGGACTAGAAATCAAAAGAGGTCAATTAGAAACCTTCCCCAACACCAAACGCTATAACAGTCTTTTTAACGGACACCGCTTACCTTTACAACAAGGTTCGTGCCTCCTCGATCTAGATTACACTCCAGTAAGCGATCTCCTAGAAGACTTCCTTGAC
>NZ_LR213989.1 GCF_900659865.1 Hyella patelloides LEGE 07179 | reverse complement strand
CTTTTGGGTGAGATATATGGGTAATTATCATTGGTGCAATGAAGTGTGGTACGACTAGCCTACATTACTATCTGAATCTGCATCCTGAAATTTCTATGTCCTCAAAGAAAGAATTACACTTTTTTGTAGCAGAAAAAAATTGGCAGCGAGGCATTGATTGGTATAAATCTCATTTTACGAATCCCACCAAGATCCGAGGAGAGACATCTCCTAGTTATGCAGCTTGTCACAAGTGGCGGGGAGTACCTTCTCTGATGCATTCTGTGGTGCCAAACGCTAAATTGATTTACATTTTGCGAGATCCTATCCAGCAAATTATTTCCCATTATCTACATCAGAAAACTTGTGGAGTAGAAAGCCGTTCGATTAATCAGGTTTTAGCAAATTGCGATCGCCCTAATAATGACTATATAGTCCGTACTAAATACTACTTTCAGCTACAACAGTATCTTAAATATTTTGCTCCCGAACAAATTTTGATTCTCACTTTAGAAGAGTTATCCAGCAATCCTCAAGCAACTCTAAAAAAGGTTTTTCGCTATTTAGAAGTGGACGACTCTTTTGTAATTCCCCAAACAGATAAAAAGCTCCATCAAACCCAAAATAAAATTCAGAAAAACTCTTTAGGATTTTTAATCTCCAAAATGCCCTTAATTGGTAGAGTCGGTCAATTACCCCACGAAATGCGCTGGCGAATCGAAAAGCTACTTTATACATCTTTTTCCCAACAAATAGAAAAGCCCCAATTAGCTCTAGAAATTAAACAAAAAATTATTAATTTATTGCAGGACGATATTTCTTGCCTTAGAGAATATACTGGTAACGACTTTTCTCAGTGGAGTGTCTAATGTTTGCCAATTAACTTGCTTTGAATTATGTTGCTACTGAGTAAAATCCCATGAACTTAAAACAAAAAGCACTTCAAGGCGTAGTCTGGTCTGCAATTCAAAATTGGGGTTCTCAGTCTTGTTCTTTTATTGTATTTCTTATATTGGCGCGTTTGCTGAGTCCAGAAGCTTTTGGTCTAGTAGCTTTGGCTAATGTTTTTCTGGCTTTTATGCAAATCTTTATGGAACAAGGATTTACTCAAGCTTTAATTCAACGACAAGACTTGGAATCAGAACATCTAAATACTGCTTTTTGGAGTCAAGTAGGATGCGGTATTTTATTGGCAGTAATTTCTGCTTTAGGTGCAGGTGTGGTTGCTCAGTTTTTTAATCAACCAAAACTGATCCCGATTCTGCAATGTTTATCCTTACTTTTTATCGTTAACTCTTTTGGTCATGTTCACAAAGCCTTATTAAGCCGAGAATTTGCCTTTAAAATCATGGCATTGCGATCGCTTTTGGGGATAGTGGTTAGTGGTATAGTGGGGGTGGCAATGGCTTATGCTGGTCATGGCGTTTGGAGTTTGGTGGCTCAACAGCTAGTATATGAATCAGTAGGGGTTTTGGTAATGTGGCAAGCCGTTGACTGGCGACCAGCGTTACAGTTTTCTCCTAAACATTTTCAACATCTGTTTGACTTTGGGATTCACGTCTTAGTCTTCAAATTTATTAAGTTTTTTAATAAACGTTCTGATAATCTATTAATTGGTTATTTCTTAGGTGAAGTAGCTCTCGGTTACTATGCGATCGCTTATCGCATATTACAGGTAATGATTCAGTTAATTATTACTACCTTCAATCAAGTAGCACTACCAACATTTTCACGATTACAAAACGAACCCGATCGCTTTCGTCAAGCGTTTTATCAGGCTACTCAGTTGACTAGCTTAATTGCTTTTCCTGCTTTTTTAGGTGTAGTAGTTCTCACTCCAGAATTAGTTATTTCTTTATTTGGAGAGCAATGGCAACCCGCAATTAGAGCGATGCAAATTCTGGCTTTTGAAGGCATTGTTCAATCAGTTTCTTTTTTCCATAAGTCTGTATTTATGTCTATGGGAAAACCTTTTTGGAAAGTTAAATTGACTTTATTCAATGCTACCATCAATATAATTGCTTGTTTGATTGTAGTTAAATGGGGAATCACCGCCGTAGCTTTGGCGTATGTTGTTAGTAATTACTTAGCTTTTCCTTTGAGCCAATGGGCAGTTAATAAGTTAATTAAGATTCCTTTGCTACCTTATACACAGCAATTTATAACTCCTGTAGTTAGTTCTGTTTTAATGGTAATAGCAATTCTAATTGCTAAATATTTTTTAGTAAATTTAGTTACCACTCAAGTATTATTAATCATTACTATTGTTTGGGGTACAATAATTTATATTTTATCTATTAAATTCTTAAATCCTCAATTATTCCAACAAATAGTCGAACTTGTGAGAATGGCTATTTTTTCTAAAAAGAGAGCTACCTAATAAAAATTTATAAACCTCGTCCACATTGAAAACTGGAGTTTTTGCTTGCCAAATAACGTTCTAGTCGGAAGAATAAAGAATAACTTTCTACTTGCTACTTCCGAGCAAATAATACCAATTGGATAAATGTTTGTTACACATAGATATAGGAGTAGGGTGGGCATTGCACTAAGGTAATTTCTAGAAAAGAAGATACCCGATAGATTAAGATAAAAGAAATAGTGAGCAAGAGGAAGAAAACTGAAGTTTAAAAGCGAAAATACGTCATTAACCCGATCTCAAGTCGAAGACTTATGTTTAGCTGCCTCAAAAATGACGGGAGCAAAACGTCGAGACTTTCAAGGTCAAATGACGATCAAGCATTGTGAGGGAAGTGCCAGGAAAGCAGAAAGACTTTTTGGTTGGGGAAGAAGAAATGTTCAGTTGGGATTAAATGAAAACCGAAGCGGAATAATCTGCGTGGGGTTACAGTCAAGTTATAGTGGAGCGAAAAGATGGGAAGAGCTTGAACCATTAGCGGCTCTAGCATTACGAGAAATAGCCGAAGCTCACGCTCAACAAAATCCAACTTTTAATAGCCCCATTGCTTATACTCGACTTACAGCAGCAGAAGCTATCTCTCAGCTAATTCGTCAAGGGTTTGAGTCGGAGCAACTTCCTGCACCTAGTACTATGGCAGTCATTTTAAATCGAATGGGTTACCGTTTAAGAAAAGTTCTCAAAGCCAAGCCTCAAAAAAAATTCTCCAAACCGATGCCATTTTTGAGAATATCAGCCTCAAAGACCAAAAAAATGACGAGAGAGTCAAACGATTGAGTCTCGATTGTAAGGCAACAGTGAACATCGGAGATTATTCTCGTGGCGGGAAAACCAGAGGTTATAATCAAGCCCAAGATCATGATATGGGAGTAACAGAAAAATATATCCCTTGTGGAATACTTGATGAAGATAGCGGACAACTATATCTCAACTTTGGCAGTAACTACAAAACCAGTGACTTTATTGTAGACAGTCTCTCTATATGGTGGACAGCCATTTCCCAATCCGAAAAGCAACAAATAGATTTTATTCAAATCAAAATGGACAATGGTCCAGAAAATAGTGGTGTTCGGACTCAATTTCTGAACAGAATGGTAGATTTTTCCAGTAAGGTGGGGAAATCTATTCAATTACTTTACTTTCCCCCCTACCACAGTAAATATAATCCCATTGAACGCTGTTGGGGCATTTTAGAACAACACTCTCTATGGAACTCTTTTCCGAAACACTGAAACGATGTTGTTCTGGGCAAAAACCATGAAATGGAAAGGAATACAGCCTATCGTTAACCTGAGTCAGAAGATTTATCACAAAGGTATCTCTTTAACTAAGAAAGCTATGAAAGAAATTGAAATGTCTCTCCTGCGAAATCCACATTTACCAAAATGGGATATTCTCATTCGACCTTATTAGCTGGTAATTTCTTTGCCAGAAATCACCTAAAGAAAGCCTCACTTCCATTTGGTACAGAAAACTCCCCAAAACTGTGAAATAAATTTCCGCCAGCACTGTCTCCATCGTCTATCTGTACTCCTGTATCCGTAGGAGTTAAATTAGTATTGGTACTGCCATCGGTAGTAATTTGAGCGTCGGCTGATGAGATTAATGTGGAGACAAAACATAAACCGAGAAAGGAGCTTTCTATTAGTTTCATCGATAAAAAGTAATATAACTAAAATTTTTCTGAATTATACAATTTGGCTAGTTAATATATAGGGTGTACTTAACGACTTAATGCATTAAAGAAGGAACCGAGGCAGAGGGCAGAGGGCAGAGGGCAGAGGGCAGAAGGCAGAAGGCAGAAGCAATGCACTAAAGTATATGCGAAGCGGTATCCTTTAGTGCATTGCCCACCCTACTACGATTCTGTTGCATTCTTTTTTCCAATTGGTATAAGAATGAAAATCAAAAATTATAAAAGATTTAGTCCTCATATTATTAAGCAGTTATTGTTTGAAGAAAATATTCGGCGTTATCAAGGATTATTTCGCGTTCTACCAGATTTTATGATTGTTGGGGCGCAAAAAGCAGGAACAACATCTCTTTTTCACTACTTAAAACAACATCCACAAATTATTGATTCTAATCCTAGTGAAGTGCATTTTTTTGATTATAAATATCAAAAAGGATTATTACTATACAAGTCTTATTTTCCCACCAAAATAGAAATAGAACAACAGCAAAATAATTTAAATAGAAAAGTTATTACAGGAGAAACCAGTCCCAGTTATTTATTTTATCCCTTTGTAGCTAAGAGAATTGCTAAAACATTACCAAAAATTAAAATAATTATTCTCTTACGAGAACCCATTGCCAGAGCTTACTCTCACTATCAGCATGAAGTAAGAAAAGGTCGTGAAACCCTAAGTTTTGTAAAAGCGATCTCTAGAGAAAAAAATGGGGAAGTTATTCGCAAATATCAGTCGGGAAAATATTCTAATTACCAATATGCTTGTCGCTCTTACATGGCTCGTAGTAGATATATAGAGCAGGTAAAGGATTATTATCAACTATTTAATCCAGAAAATATTTTAGTATTATCTAGTGAAGAGTTCTTTTCACACACTCAAATAACTTACGATAAGGTAATTAATTTTTTAGGACTAAAACCATATACAATTACTGACAAAAAAGCTAGAAATGTAGGTTGCTATAAGAAAAATATTATTCCTTTAGAAGAAGATTTACGTTCTTATTATCAGCCATATAATCAGCAATTATTTGAATTTTTACAGCAAGATTTTAGTTGGGATTAACGATTTTAACCAAAGTGAGAAGCGACGCAAATACAGCTACCACCATCATAATTTTCAATTAATATTATAAAGTAATTCTGTATCTACAAAAATCTTAATTAATAATTTAATTATTTACCTTTAAAACTGAACCTTTATCTCCTTTAAAGACTTCAATTCTAGTTTGAAAAGCTTCTTTGAATTGGGACATATGGGTAACAGCTAAAATACAGGCAAAATCAGATGCGATCGCATTTATGGAGGCAATTAAACGATTACAACCTTCGGGATCTTGTGTACCAAAACCTTCATCTACTATCAGCATTTGCAGAGAAGTTCCCGATCTTTGGGCGAGAAGTTTTGCTAATGCTAAACGGATGGAAAAATTAATCCGAAATGCTTCCCCTCCAGAGTATGTTTCATAGGGACGAGTACCTTGCGCATCGGCAATTAAAATGTCTAAAGTATCAATTAGTTTAGTTTTTTTCTTAGAAGTTCCTTTAGTCGCTTTTTGAGTTAAAAACTGCACGTGAAACTGATTCCCTGTCAGTCTAGCTAAGATTTGGTTAGTTTCGGCTTCTAACTGGGGTAAGATATTTTCGATAGTTAAAGCTTGGATGCCATTTTTACCGAAAGCCTGGGCTAATTCTTGATAGATACGGTATTTTTTCTTGGTATCTTTTAGTTGTTGTTCTATTTCCTTGTGTTGGTCTGTCAGTTTATCAATTTGCACTAAAGACTCTTTTAAACTACCGCTACGACTAATTAAATCATCCAATTGATAGCGACGCTGGGTAATTTGTTGTTCTAAGGTTTGAATTTCATTACGATAGTCTACTACTTGTTCTCTTTGTGCTAAATAGTTATCTAATTGTTCTTGGCTGGTAACTTTATCCTGGGTACGTAGTTGCAGGAGATTATTTAACTCTTGTTTTTTTGTTTCTAATTGAGGATATTGCTGTTGCGCTTGTTGCAATTGTTGATATTGTAAATGCCAAGATTGTGCTTGACGTAGAGAGTCTAAAATATGTTGGTGTTGTGACTGTTCGTAACCTAAACTATTAATTTTGTCTTCTATTTGATTAATTTGTTGTTGAATTTCTGAGTCAATAGCTAATCGTTCGGTGGCTGTTTCTAAAGTAGAAATTTTAGCTATTAACTGGGGTTTTTGTGAGCTTAATTTTGCTTGACGTTTTCTAGCATCTTCTATTTTGGCTTGTTTGATTTCTGCCCATCGCCAACGATCCACTTCTCCTCGGACTAAAGCATGGGTTTGTTCGTCATATTCTAAAATTTGTAATTCTTCATTTAATTGTTGTAGATATATTTGTAATTCCTGAGCATAATTTCCACTGGATAAACTTAGCTCTAAACGATTCTTTTCTTGTTCTGCTGCTTCTAACTTTTCGTAAGTATCTTCCGTAGCTTCTAGTTGTGCTTCTAAATGTCCTAATCTTTGTCTTAAATTATTATATTCGTGAAGATCTTGAGAAATAGCTCTATACTCTTGTCTGTAAACCTGTAGTTCTTTTTCGCAAGTTGCTAATCGTTCTCTAATTATCCATATTTGTTCTTTAACGCTTTCTTGTTGTTGCTGAGTTTTATTAACAACATGATAACGATGATGTTCCTCTAAACCTTGTTCACAGAGAGGACAAACCGCATCGGGGACGGATAACATTTCTAGTTTTTGCTGTAATTCTTGCCATTGTTTTTCATAGTTACGTTGATTTTCTTGCAATCTTTCCTGACAACTCCTTTTTTCTAAGCCTTTTTCTTCCAATCGCTTTTGATAGGTTTTCTTTTTATCCAATTCTCCAATTTGAGCATCTACTGTTAAAACAGCATTTCGCATTTGGGGTACTTGAGAGATTTCATTTTCTAGTTGATAAACTGAGATTTGTAACTGGTCTAATTTGGCAGTCAGATTCGCTTTTTCTTTGGCTATTTCTGTTTGCAAATTATTTTTACGCTGTAACAGGGGAGAAACATATTGTTGTCGTTTATCTAACTCTTTTAGTTGACGACGACTACGATCTAACTTTTCCAACGCAGTAGTAATCTCTCCCGAACGAGATAAGATATCTTGAATTTCTTGCTCTTGCTGTTCGATATTTTCTAAACGAGTTTGAGTTTGTTTGATCTCTAAATTAAGCTCATTTTTTTGCTTGAGTAATTGCTGATTTAATAGTTGCTTTTGCTTTTCTAGCTGTTGATAACGACTAAACTTATGGGCAAAATCTTTTTCTGATTGTTGCCAAGTAAGTAACTGCTGATATCCTTGGACAATACTGGCTTCTTGTTCTAATAACTGGGTTAATTGTTGTTGCTGTTGCTCTAAACTATTAATCTCAATTATTAAGCGATCGCAGTCTTTAATTAAATTTTGATGTTGGTTTTGTTGCCAAGTAAACTGTTGTTCGATGGCTTGTCTTTGATGATCTATAGTTTGTAATTGCTGTAATTGTTTGCGATCGCTATTTTGATTCTCTTGTAAACTGGCTACTTGCAACTCTAGCTTTTGTAACTCTTGACTAACAACCTTTCTTTGTGCAATTTCAGCCAGTAAAGGAGTTACACTTTGTTCTAATTGTTCGACCCTTCCCTTATACTCTTTTACCGAATCTTTTGCCTTGCTAGCTAACTCTTCATAACGATCTAATTTTAATAAATCTGCTAAAACCTGTTTGCGATCGCTAGGTCTGCGTAACATGAATTCATCCGCCCTTCCCTGACGTAAATAGGCAGAATTAATAAAGGTATCGTAATCTAATTTTAAACAAGCAATAATCTCAGTTTGCGTCGCTTTAATACCCTTAGCCGTCAAAGAGCGGAATCTTCCCGATTCGGTAGCTATCTGAAACTCTAAAGAGCCACTTCTACCTCTAGGACGAGAACGAATTACCCGATACGTTTGATTATTACAAATAAATTCAAAATCCACCCTGACATTTTTCGCCCCATTATGAATTACATCATCTTCGGTTGCAGCGCGAGTTTTTCCCCACACAACCCAAGTAATTGCTTCTAATAAAGAGGACTTTCCTGCACCATTTGAACCACAAATGCAAGCGGTGTGCAAACCACGAAAATCTAAACTCGTTTCGCGGTAACTTAGAAAATTCTTGAGCGTAATTTGTAGCGGAATCATGCAGTTTTTATTAGTATTTTAAGGCAATATTCAGTATATTTGCATTGCATTCTAGTCTAAAATTCCCGTAAGGTGGATCGTCGATTTTTTTTCTATCTTTTAACAAAAATTAACTTACCCTATTGACCAAAAATAACTCATTAATTGACGTTGCTGATGTAAGTATCGATCGCGAGATTCGGCATCCTATAAGGATATATCGAAGTGTATCCCTTTAGGGACACCTTCGGATAAAGTTTCCCAGGGGCTTACAAAATAATACTTTTCGTAGCTGTCAGCTATGAGCTTCTGAGCTTCTTAAGTAGTTTTTGTTGACCGATGAGAAGCAAAATATAAATACAAGATATGAATAATAGTCGAAGCACTATGCATTCACCAACACTCATTAATTGAATCAGGTTACATTTGTGGGAAACAATTGAAAGAGGTTTGTAAATGTCCCAGAAAAACGAAACGTTACCCTTAATACTAGCTTTAGTCTGTACGGGGGCAATCTTAACAGGGGGTTGGTGGTGGTTTAATAACAAATCTGCTTCGGAAGTAACTTCTACTCCACCAGTAGCAAATCAGAATAGTAATGATACTCCTAATAATAATTCTCCTCAGACAAATAACAACACCCCCGTTACTTTTAGTTTTCCGAACAATGTAGCTCAAGGTACGACCATTAATGTTAATGGTTCCACCAGTATGGTACAAATAAATCAGGCAATTAAGAAAGGGTTTGAAAGACAATTTGCAGGAACAGCGATCGCCACTAATGGACAAGGTACAGGGGTAGGATTAAAATTACTTCAAGAAGGTAAGATTGATATTGCAGCGATTTCTCGCCCTCTGACCGATGCAGAAAAAGCCCAAGGTTTAAACGCTGTACCCATTGCCAGAGATGCAATTGCTATTGTAGTTGGTGTCAATAATCCTTTCCGTCGTGGTTTGAGCAAAAACCAGGTAGCAGATATCTTTCAAGGTAAAGTCACAGACTGGTCTAATATCGGAGGAAAATCCAATACTATTAGAGTCATAAATCGTCCCAGTATTAGTGGCACTCGCCAAGTTTTTCAAGATGAGGTGTTAAACGGAGCAAGCTTCGGTACTAGCGCAAATTTTACTACTCTAGATCGCGATGCTACCACCCCCATCCTACGAGCTTTAAGCACAGACGGTATTAGTTATGCCACCTATGCCCAAGTAGCCAATCAACAAACAGTACGCACTGTAGCGGTCAATGGTTTAACCCCAGAAGCAGATAATTATCCCTATTATCGCGTTCTTTATTACACTTATCAAGAACCCGTAACCCCTGAAGTAGAAGCATTTTTAGGCTATGTTTTATCTTCTCAAGGACAACAAGCGATTTCTTCTGGTGGTTAGTGGTTGATTGCTGATTGTTAATTGCCAATATACATACATATATTATACATACATACATATATATCGATATGAGAGAAATTCAGAAAATTTAGAGTAAAGATGCGATGATGAGAATTTTGTTTAAAGCCACTCGGATGTTATTTTACGAACTTATGAATAAAATAGGTTATACCGAAAATTTTCTTAAGTAAGATTTATCGATTGGGTAAAAATAGTATTAGTTAGATAAATCAGTATTTAAAACTATAAAGTAAGAAACAGCACAAATACCGTAATGACGAATTCAACCCATAATCCACAGAATCAAAATCCTGGCTCCGTTAACCAAAATCAAAAGATTCGGATTTTAATCGCCGATGACCAAAAAATGATTCGTGAGGGACTGAAAGCTCTTATACAGACTGAATCCGATCTCGAAGTTGTAGGTATTGCCGATAATGGAGAAGATAGCATCAAACAGGTAGAAATCCATCAACCAGATGTTGTCTTGATGGATATGGAAATGCCTGGTATGGATGGAGTCAGTGCCACTAAAATTATTTGTGAAAAATTTCCTGATGTTAAAGTATTAGTCCTTAGTACTTTTGATACCCAAGAATATGTAGCTCGCACTCTTAGCTCTGGAGCAATGGGCTATCTTTTAAAAGGCACTCCTGCTCAAGAATTAACTAATGCTATTCGTTCTGTGCATTTAGGCTATGCTCAAATAGGCCCTGGTATTTATCAGAACTTACCTCTAATTCCCAAAGGAGAAAGCAATAATCACCTTTCCCCCTTAGCAACATCAAACCCAAACCAAATCGGTGCAGAGCAACTTAGTCCTCGCGTCAACGGACAGTTAGCTACTCTTGATAAAGAGCAAGATAGTTCTGCTCTCTCAGTTGCTTCCAAGTCCGCAATTGCACCCCGTAAATTTGAACAAACAGTATTATTGCGTCCTTCTCCTAAATGGTCACATTGGACTGTTACAGGAATCATGGGAGTAACTGTTTTTGCTGTTGTTTGGGCATTCGTTGCCAAGATTGAGCAAGTAGTACCAGCGATGGGTCAATTAAAGCCAGAAGGCAGAATCAAAGAGGTACAAATTCCTACTAGTGGCGTTGTCGAAGAAGTGAAGGTAGAAGAAGGGCAAAGAGTAGACCAAGGAGATGTTCTTTTAGTTTTAGATTCCACCACCTCAGAAGCACAATTACAGTCTCTCAAAAATATTCGTCAGTCCCTAAATCAAGAAAACCAATTTTATCGCGCTTTAATGGGAGAGCAAATTGCTCCTAATAAAGTAGATGAATCTTTAACCAAAGTCGAAATTCCGCGAGAAATCAACTATTTAGCTCGTAATCGCGCTCAACTCAAAGGTGAAAATGATTTACTACAGGCTCAATTAGGGACAGGAGAAGCCGAGCTTACTCCACAGCAAAAAATTAGATTAAACAATGCCCAAGCAGAAGCGCGATCGCGTACCGCAGCAGCCAGATTAGAAGTAGAACAATTAGAAAAACAACTCAATCAAAATCAGGTACAACTAGCAGATGCCAGAGAACAATTAGCCACTGCAAGACAAGTATTAGGAGAAATTGAGCTGAGAAATCAAGACTCAATGGCTCAAGCCGAAAAAAGCCTCCAAATTGAAGAAAAAACCTTGAATTCTCTGGAACCCCTAGTTAACGAAGGTGCGATCGCTTCATTACAGCTAGACCGTCAACAACAAGAAGTTAATGACCGTCGTGCAGAAATTATCGAGCAAAATTCTAGAGGTAAAATTGAGTACAACAATCAAAAACAACAGGTAATTACCACCCAATCGGAAATTAATCGTCTACAGGAAGAAGCTCAAAGATTACGTTTAGATATTGCTCAAGCCAGAGAAGAATTAACCAATACCACCACTTTATCTGATAAACAGATCCTCGACAGAATTGCCGAAAACCAACAGGCTATTGCAGATATTGATACTCAGCTAAATCGCTCTATTGTTGAAAATGACAAGCGCATTCAAG
>NZ_LR213988.1 GCF_900659865.1 Hyella patelloides LEGE 07179 | reverse complement strand
TGTCGGTATTGGCGCTCGCTTCAAATGTTTGAGAATCTGTAATTCTACATCCATTGCCCTCTCTACCTCACAGCTTCTAAATATTTCTTCTATTGTAGTTCAAATTTCGGAAAGTGACAGAAGAGGGATAACTTGGTATTCCTTGAGTCCTAACCATCCTTTAGCTTCTCGATAGAATACTTCTACCCAATTGCGATTAGAATAAGTGTCAACTATCCACTGAGCAGTTACACTTGAAGAATCTACATTAGTGATAAAATAATCAATATTATCTGCGTTCACAAAGGTCGGTGCATTCATTACGATAGCTATTTTTCTTGTTCCTTTGAGACGTGATATTTCAACGGATATTATAAGTCACCCAAACAGTTTTTGCTTTTTCTAAGTTGATTGTAGTTGGAGTGAAAGCTGATTCTGGTAAGAATTCTGCTAAAACATCTAGCCTTATTTTTTCTTGGAATTCAGTTGAATTAAGCACTTGAACTTTTCGATTTTTAGCCAGACCTCCCAAATAGTTTAATTTTCTTTTTTGTGCTTTCGTCCTCAGTAAATCGTCAAATCTTTGACACCATTTATCGAAACAGGGAGGCATGGCTGCGGGGCTGGTTTCTCTCATCGGTTATTTCTTTGACGTGAAATACTTGTTTGATATGTATTATAGCTAATTTTAAGCTTATAACTTGTTTAAGTCCCGATAAGAGAAAAGCCTATTTATGTAAATAGGCTTTTTTTTAATCTTTGAAAAAACCATGCGATAAATTTTGAACTTAAATTAATACATAAGTCTAATTTCATTAGCTAGGAAATTGCCTAAATTAAACATATAGAAATGAATTAAATATTTGCTTATGTTGAATTCGATTCTTCAAACCCTTGCTGAAATGTTGGCTAACGGAGCTGTTCTCCCCAGCACTGAGCAAATAGACTTTAGTCACCCAGCAAGCTTAGAAAATAGTAATAGAGACCGATCGCTTAATCTCTATCTCTATGATGTTCGAATCAATAAAACAATGTCCAGTAATGGGAGGCAGGTTAAACGTCATTTCGATGAGTCACGACAGGTGGCAGAAATTTCTAAATTACCAAGTTGGTTCGATATCTCCATTGTCATTACAGCTCGCGATCGCGCTGTATTAGGAGAACATCAACTTCTATCTGAAACTTTATTACTGTTAATGCGTAGTCGGACATTGCACGAAGAGTTTTTAACTCCTGACCTTCGCGGTCACGGTAACTTATCATTATCAGTTACTAACGATCCGCCCATTGATGTGGGAAGTTTATGGAGTTCTCTTTCTGTTCCCATACGACCCGCTATTTACTTAACAGTAACTGTTCCCTTTAATGTATGGAGAAAAACAACCGTACCTTTGGTAACTGAACGAAGATTCGGTGTCAATAATTCAGATTCAGCTAGTAACAGTAAAACTAAAATTCAGCAAGTTGCTATTGCTGGGATTGTTAAAAACACTTTGAACTCAAAGCCATTAAAACAGGTTGAAATCATACTTCAAGGAACCGAAAAATTAGCAATCAGCAATCAACAAGGGTATTTCGTTTTTGAGAACCTGAGCTTCGGACAATACACTCTACATCTCAAACGATTCGGCTATCAGTCCAAGAGTTGCGATGTTTTTGTAGACGAAGAATCAGATGTTCCCAAAGAGATATTACTTATGCCCTCTTGATAAATTTACACATCTAATTATCTAAATCAAGGAGTAATTAATATGGCTAGGTTAGACTACTTTGCGCCAGGTGTTTATGTTGAAGAAGTCGATCGCGGAAGTCGCCCGATTGAAGGCGTTAGTACATCGGTCGCAGGCTTTATCGGCTTTACCGAAGATATACGCGGTGGTGCCGAGATTTTCAAGCCGATGCTGGTCACAAGCTGGACTCAGTACCTTGACTATTTCGCCAAACGCGGTTCAAATGGATTTACGGATTTTGATGCCTATCTACCTTTTGCCGTCAGAGGATATTTCCTAAACGGCGGCGGACGTTGCTATATCACGAGCATTGGAACGCAGCTACCTGGTATCGGTCAAGATCGGGCAAATCGGCAAGCACCGTTAATGGAGATTCCCAGGCGTGGTAATCGTCCCAGCTTGAATTTATCTATCCGACCCGAACAGTTTGGCAACGGACTCATTACCGTCGAAATTCTCAATGGACAGCCTCGTGCATTACCTCCAGCTAGCCAGAGCAATGAAGACGAATTTGGAAACGATAGTTTGCAGGAAGTAGACGATCTAGAACTATTTCACAATCCAGCCGAGTTTTTTTCTTTAAAAGTGTGTAGAGATGACCAGGTGCTTGAGGAATATGACCATTTAAATATGGATCCAAATCCTCAAACCCAAGCTGCTACATATGTTGTTGAAGCACTCAAAGACTCTGAGTATATTTCGATTGCAGATATCGCTCAACCTGGACTGCCTTTAACCAGAAGACCCTTAAATGGCGAATATGAGCTACTGCCTCCAGTGCCTGTTTCTACACCTAGGAAGTTCGCTCGTGAAATTGAAGGCGATCGCGGCGATCGCACAGGCGTGATGGGAATCTTTGAAATCGACGAGATTACAATGATCTCTTTTCCAGATTTAATGCGAGCCTATGAAGCTGAAATTTTGAGCCTCGACCAAGTTCATGGCGTCATGGAAGTTATGATCTCTATGTCCGAAGGTTCTACAAGTGGCGATATGCCAGGACCAACAAATCGAATGGTAGTGCTAGATACTCCACCCGATCGCACTAAGCCTCAAGATGTTGCTAATTGGTTAGATGAGTTTGGTCGTCGTTCCATGTTTGGTGCTCTTTATTATCCATGGGTCAAAGTACCCAATCCTGGAAAAGCAGGGCGTTCAATTTTAGTTCCTCCTTCTGGTCACATGATGGGCGTATGGGGTCGAACAGATGAATCGCGTGGGGTTCACAAAGCTCCTGCAAACGAAGTACCTAGAGGAATTATTGGTACGGCTTACGATATTAACTTCAGAGAGCAAGAACTTCTCAATCCGTTGGGGATCAACTGCATTCGTAAATTTCCCAACCGAGGAATTCGGATTTGGGGTGCTAGAACCCTAGTAGAACCAGACAAAACTGAATGGCGCTATATCAGTGTTAGAAGGCTTATCAGCTATATCGAACGCTCGATTGAAGCAGGAACACAGTGGGCTGTCTTTGAACCGAATGACCAACGATTATGGACGCAAGTGCGATATTGCGTGATGAACTTTTTAGAGCGTATCTGGCGTGAGGGAGCTTTAACTGGTGCCAGTCCCGATCAGGCTTTTTACGTAAAATGCGACGCTGAAAACAATACACCTGAAACGATGACCTTGGGTCGTTTGTATATCGATGTTGGTGTATGCCCAGTGCGTCCTGCTGAATTTGTGGTCTTTCGCATTAGTCAGTGGAATGCTTTGGAAAATCAAAACAATGAATAACTCGTTCTAGCTTATTGATATCAAATAAAAAAATAGGAGAAAATCATGCCAGAAAGTATAAGTACAGCCAATCAGTTTAGTCTTAGTGGAGGGACTTTAGGAGAAGTATTGGTACAAAGCTTTGAGGGTTTAGACATAAATGTTGAAGTAACTTCTAACGCTGTCGGTAATAGAGTAGGAGGATTTCAGGAGCAACAACCTCAACCAGGTCCAAAAAGTTATGGAGAACCAACATTTATTTGCCCAATAATAGAAGGTGATACAACATTATGGGACTGGTGGATACTAATGCATCCTAATGGTACGCAAGGCATATATACACCTGAGGATTTAATTTTTACTTTTGAAAAAGAGAATAGCGTATTTGCTGAATGGCAACTAAAAGGTGCTTTTCCAATGCAATACTCGCTGTCTTCGGCAAGTACAGAAGAATCCGCTTTGGCTACTGAAACAATTCAACTGTGTATTACAAGTATCGAGCGGATGGTCTAATGTTTGCAAAGATCAAAGAATAAATACTCTAGAGGTAGATGCCATTATCTGGTAAGTAATACCGTCAAACGTACCCTATTACTGAGGTTCTACCTCAACCTCTTTCTTTCTAACGCTCGATCGAAAATCTATTCTCCCCAGCAGCCAATTACTTTGACTCTCTAAATAGGGGATTGCCAAATCCCATCTATAGTTCGACCGAACAAAATTGGGATGAAATAGCTAACTATAATCTTTGAAAGTCTTTAATCAATCTATGAATCAACCAATTTCTTTGATGGCAGGAGGCTTCTCGATAGACCTGCAACTTGATGGCTCCAACGATCGTATAGACGGAATTTTTAAGGGGTGTGATGGATTTGACTTTACCCAGGAGGTTATTGAGTTTAGAGAAGTTACTAACGAGCGCTGGGGGAAAGCCACTAAGGGACGCTCCCGCGTGATTAAGATTCCTGGTAACGTAGCGGGTGGAAATATAACCTTACGCAGAGGTATGAACCTTTCCAAGAGTTTTTGGCTATGGTTTTCGTTGGTGCAAAAGGGAAACTGGTTTGAACAGCGTAAAACTATGTTCATCTATTTTAATCAAGAGAATACCCCCCGATCCGCCTTTCGGTTTACAGAAGCCTGGCCAACTAGATGCCGAATTGGAGAGATGGAAACGAATGCAAGTGATATAGAAATTGAGGAAATCGAAATTGCTTATGAAGGGTTTGAACGAATCTCAGTTTAACCATCGGCATTTTGTAAAAGGGTACTGCGTCCATACCGCAGGTTGGGCGTAGGCGTGCCGTACAAATATTTTAGGTAGAAATGTATGAGTAATGGATTAGCGATCGCAGCAGTTACCGCCATCTTTAAAAATTTATTAGAAGACGGCTTAGTTCAGAATACAGCACTGTCGAGTATGGGAAATGTGCTTGTTACCACACTTCCCCCAGACCAAATCTCTGTTGGGGTGGATGGTCAGCCTCAGCTAAATCTGTTCCTTTACCAAGTTTCACAAAACCGTAATGCAGACTTAGGCAAGAGCGATCAGTCAGTTCATCATCAAACCAGCATAGAAAAAGATGCACTTCCTCTCTTAGCCGTTAATCTCCATTATGTCTTGACTGCCTACGGAAACAAAGACTTTCAGACGGAAATACTTTTGGGTTATGTCATGGAGCTGCTGCACCAAACACCAGTTTTATCTAAAGCTAGGATTAAAGCAGCACTAAATCATATCGCAACCATCAATCGTTCTGGTCTTTTGGCACAAGCAATTGAATCGACTTCTGTTGAAGCTTTGACGGAGCAGTTAGATAGAGTAAAGATCGCATCAAACTTATTCGATACAGAACAGATGTCCAGATTGTGGTCGCTCTTTGGAGGTTCTTATCGACCTTCCATTACCTACGAAGTTTCGATGGTATTGAGTGAATCTCAGAAGTCTTTGGTTAAGTCAGGTTTCAACTCACAGGTGTTGAATCGACCGCGTATTCACAAAGTTATCGCATCTCCATCGACAAATGGCGAGATTGTCACGGGCAGTAGTCTTATTGTCTATGGAAAAAACCTTAAGGGGGATGTGACTCAGCTTCGACTAAACGGAGGAGAAAATTTATTAGAACCACAAATTGTCGAATATAACAGAATTTCGTTCAAACTGCCTCAAAATCTACAGGCTGGGGTTCAAAAGGTTCAAGTTGTCCATCAACAACTATATAAGTATAAAAACTCTAAAGATTTAGAGGTAGTGTCAAATGAGCAAACATTTGTTTTGCAGCATCCATTCATAGACAACAATCCTACAATGCTACTCTAGCTCATGAAGCCTCCACCACCTGCCCCAGGCGAGGTGATGGTATCCTGCTCTACAATAGTTATGGGTTGTGACGGGCGACACAAGCTTTGGAGGAGACCTCCAAAGACGCGCCCTCACCACAGTATTGAAAGCGTTCCCCGACTTCTGGGTGACAAGCAGGAACTTCCGCCTTGCTTGTCCTGTGAGCCATTTCTGCTCATCAGTTGATGGATGAAACGTGCGCCGATATTGTAACTGGCAGATAAATCACAGTTGTACTGTTTGCCACTAGTAAATACGGCTAATTCATAATTATTTTGATTCCGCTTGAGTTTACCACTGCCATCATAAGCATAACTAGAAGTACCGCGAGGGTTCACAAAAACAACTCTTCCGCCAAGTTCTAACCACTTCATCTCAGTTAACTTAACTATCCGACGATGCAGCCAATTATGAAAGCGTTGTTTGAGAGTAGAACGTTTTTTTCCGCCTCTAGGTCGCCAGCCTTTGAGATACTCAAATACTATGTATTTTACTCCGTATTGTCGAGCAATTTTAACTAAGCGCGATGATACTTTTTGACCGATTTCTCGGTTGATGTTGGTTGCTTTACGATATAAGCTACGACAGAAACCAAAAGATAATTTTCCCGTCTTTCTAGCGAGGGTAGCAATACGCTTCAGCCTTTTATCTCTGCGGTCTATGTCTCTGCCATGATGAATGAATTCACGATGACTTACAGTACCGTCATAGTTGATAACCGAAACCGTAGCAGTGGTATTGATGCCTAAATCTATAGATAAAACAGAACTTGTTTCGGGTAATTTGGCTCGTTTGCATTGAAAAGGTACTGATAAATGGCATCCTTTTTTATTGACAATCAGATATGGCGATTTGCGCTTATTAGCTAAATCTAAATGTCTCTGTCTCTGACCTGTTAAGCCAATAGTAATCCAAATCCAATCAGAACCAGTAAACACTTTAATCGCTGCCGAACAAAGGTTATCTGCCAACTTGATACATTGACCTTTGTAGAGTGGTGGATAAGTTCTACACTCAGCATTTAACTTCGGTGGTGATGCCCCTTTTCTGTTTCTAGTTCCCGATTGCCATTCTCTATAACGAGTCACAAAACTACTAACTTGACCGATAGCAAACTGAATAGCTCCGCGTCGATAGTAGCTGGGAAATTTACAAAAGCGTCGATTAAAGTACTGGTATTTAGGTGACGGGTTTTTAGCTGTTGCGTGTATCAGCTTTTCTAATGCTGGAATTTGGGCTTTGGCATCTAACCGACCAATATTTGACCAGTGAGTATAAACTACCCCAACCAAACATCTAACCAAATATCGAAACTCACAAACAGTTTTTTGTAGCAACTCTCTTTGGTAAGGTGCTGCTACAATAGACCATTTTTCGCTACGAATGTTTGGCTGTACCATAGAAAGAATTATATAATAGTATTTGTATTCTATGGCAAAGCTAAAGCCCCATATACATAGTTTTGGGTTTAACTTAGTTCACATAGTCTTTGTAACGTCAGGTCGTCATCCCGTAATTAATGAAGTCATTGAAATCCGTCTTAGAGAGTTGATTGAAAAATTATGCAAGACTCAAGATTGTGAATTGATTGAATGTCAAGCCGATCTAGGGACTAAAGACCACATCCATTTGTTGATAGATGTTGCCCCTAAAATTTCTCTTTCCAAACTTTGTAATATTCCTAAAACTATTACTAGTCGCGAAATTAGGAAAGAATTTGCCGACTTTTTAAAGCCCTATTACTGGAAGCCTAATCTTGGTGCGCGTTCCTTAGCGGATTCAAAATCCGCAGAGTCGCACCGCTTTTGGAAGCGTGGTTTTGGCTATACATCTGCTGGTGGTGCGCCTTTAACTGTACTTAAGCAATACATCGAAAATCAGGGATACAAAAGCTAAGTAATTGACTTCGCTTGCGCCCTAACTACCACCTGCCCCAGGCGAGGTGGCAGAATGCGGGCTGATTGTCCGTTCAAAGCAATCCGAATTTTTATTTTAGAGATCGCTATATCTGTAAATTTATTGAGACTCCCCAAACAAAATGAGGTACGATTGACCTACCATGAATCCTGAACTAAAAACTTATAAAACATGGCGCGAAGATAACCAGAAGTATTTAGACTCAGCACTCAATCAGTTGCGGAACACTTTGGAAAGCTACATTGCTCGACGACAAGATGGCGCAGTTGCTTCAGCCAATCCGCCCATTGACTTAGGAAAAATTGCCCAGAATATGTCGGCACCGCCAGCTTTATTGCAATTGTGCCAGTTCTTCAATCTCTCAGAATTCGAGTGCGACATCTTATTGCTGTGTGCTGGTATAGAATTTTATCCGAGTTTTGCAGCATTATGCGCCAAGGCTCAAGGGAATGCTAATAAAAATTACCCAACGTTTAATTTAGCCCTAAATACTCTTTCTAAAGCACACTGGAGTGCCGTTACTCGTGATGGACCATTACGCTACTGGAATTTGATTGAATTAGAAGAGGAAAATTTTTCAACCCATAGTCTTCTCCGCATTGATGAGCGGATTTTACATTACCTTTTGGGTGTTGAGGCTTCCGATCAATACCTGTCTAACGTGATTGCATTACCTGCATCCAGCAAAAAACTTGTTCCTTCTCATCAAAATCTAGTTAAGCAAATCACAACGCTTTTGAAACTGGAGCTTAAAACGAAAGTCCCCATTATTCAACTCTGCGGATCGGAAATGGATGATAAACAGGCGATCGCTGTCGCAGTTTGTAATCAGTTTAATATACAGGTCAGTTTTATATCTGCCGAGTATCTGCCCTTCACGATTAAAGAACTCCAAAATTTCCGCAGACGTTGGGAGCGAGAATCAATCCTCGAAGGCAAAGTATTACTTTTGGATTGCGATCGCACAGAGCGTCTTGAGCCATTACAAATGTTGACGCTTACGCAATTTATTGAGGAAATCAAAGGACCAGTTATCATTACCAGTCGATCGCCCCTGCAAGGATTACGGCGACAAATCATTCGCTTTGATGTTACCAAACCTAATCTACAGGAACAATTAACGATTTGGGAAAACGCTTTGATGGAGCTAAAGCCTCACCTTGACCGACGTGGAAATATACTCAGCGACCAGAAAGAAACATTTGGGCAACATCTACAGGAGTTATCTGCTCAGTTTAATTTAAGTACATCCTCGATCGATCGCGCTTGTACCGCAGCAGCAGGACAGATCGTCGAACAACCCTCGACCTCTATAGAACGAATTCTGTGGGAGAGTTGTCGAGTTCAAGCTCGCCCTAATTTAGATGAATTAGCAGATCGTGTTGAGTCTAAATCGTCTTGGCAGGATCTTGTCTTACCACCCCAGCAAGAGCAAACTTTGCATGAGATAGCTGCTCATGTCTCAAACAGGGCAATGGTCTACAATAATTGGGGGTTTGGTGGTAAGCATCAGCGCGGACTAGGTATTACGGCACTGTTTTCAGGGCCAAGTGGTACGGGTAAAACTTTGGCAGCAGATGTTCTCGCTCGCGAGCTACACCTAGACCTTTATAAGATAGAGCTTTCCTCAGTTGTCAGTAAATACATCGGTGAAACAGAAAAAAATCTGGAGCGAATTTTTGATGCTGCCGAAAGTGGCGGTGTTATTCTCTTATTTGATGAAGCTGATTCCATCTTTGGTAAACGCAGTGATGTCAAAGATTCTAAAGATAGCCATGCAAACACGCAAGTTAGTTATCTTCTACAGCGTATGGAAGCTTATTCTGGTCTAGCAATCTTGACAACTAACTTTCCCAATAATATGGATTCGGCATTCTTACGACGGCTGCGGTTTGTTGTGCCATTTCCCTTTCCTAGTGCCATCCAGCGAAGTGAAATTTGGAGACGAGTTTTTCCAACCGATACTCCTATTAAAGACTTAAAGTTTGATAAATTAGCTCAATTGAATGTAGCAGGTGGAAATATCCGCATTATTGCCTTAAACGCTGCATTTCTGGCTGCCGATGCCAAAGAACCCGTACAGATGAAGCATATTTTGCACGCTACTCAAACAGAATATACCAAGCTGGAAAAATCACTAACGGGAGTAGAAATAGCAGGTTGGATTTAGAGAATCAAAAACTATTTGGAAGTTCGACAAAAGTCTAATTACATTTACCTGCTTATATTTTAATATATAAGAATCTAAGTAATAGCTTTTAAAAGCTTACTTAATAGTTAGAAAGAATCATGAACGAAATTGAAAGATATATTATAAGTTTCCCAAGCAGCATTTTTAATTAAATTAGATTCAATGTAGAAATAATTAAATTTCTTTGGCTCTGATTACTTAAATATCTAAAAAAACTTCGTAATGAATATATCCGCTCAAGTCTAAAAGTTTTTAAAAATAGGTAGTAGAGTTGGCTCGAAGCTAGCCTAATATAGGCAATAAAAACTCAAGCTAGCATTTAGTAATAAGCCTACTTTTCCATATCTATTTTAGTCCAAACATAATTGTTAATTCCCATCTATCAAAGACGAAACCATGGATCCCCAAAAAATACCTAGTCACCCGAAATCTCCATCTCGGCAAACGAGCCCGACTTCATCCAGACAGCCTGTTTCTTCTAGTAAAGGAAAAGAAAGAGCGTCATCACTCACAGTCGATACCAACCCATCCTACGCAATGGATGTAGATTTGTCTGAACTAGATCTCAATTCCCCAGACAAAAAACGTAAAGGCTTTGCTTCAGAAGAAGAAATTAGTGGCTTTGCTTCAGAAAAAGATAGTAAGAAACTAAGAAAAAAAAAGTCCAACACCGAAAGAAATAACGCAAAAAAAACTTAAACAAGGTTTAGATAAGTTCTTGGATAATTATCCAGGTGTCAAACATGAAACAACAAGGGACAAGATGAAGAAAGAGAGGAAAGAGTATGTTAACAAAATGATAGATTTAGATAATAATAGTCCAAAAGAGTTTCAAGGATTGGAATTGGTCAATTCTCAAGAAGTTGAAAACGAAAAATTTCAAAACCAGACTAAAAAACTAATAGGAAAAAAAAGAAAGAACGTTAAACCTTTTAAACATATGGGGACAAAGGAGGAACAAATACCAATGCTTCAGAAACTGCTAAAAGAGGAAGCAGGAGTAAAAGAGGAAGCAGGAGAACCAGAACCAGCAAATAATTTCTTAGAAACCTGTACTGGTACTGGACAGTTTCTTACACAGGCTCCATATCAGCATTTTACTATCGCAGATCTCGATGACAATGTTACCAATTTTTATAAGGTAGCCAATAAGGATCCCCATAACTTAGAAATTTCCGGACGGGTAACGAAAGGAAAGTTAAAAAAACAACAAGATTGGGCGAACGTCTGGGATGAGACTAAAAAGAAAGTTAATCCTGAAAATGAAGCCACAACTGATTCAGAAAAAGCGGAAAAAGCTGCAGCATTTATGCTATACAGAAACGCCAAAAAAAATGATTATACAACAGATGAAAACTATGAAGAGAAGCCGCAGGATTTTAAAAAGGGTTCTCATAAAATGGCTTATCAAAAAGATGACATGAAGGTGCTACTTCACCAACTAGACAAACTTCCAGAAACAGAGATTGTGACAGATAAGTTCCAAAATACACTACAAAAATACGGCTCTAATAAAGATTTGATTTACATAGATCCTCCTTATGTAAAATTCACTTATTCTGAAAAACCACCAGAAAAAGAAAACTCTTCTACAGGCCAATATTCTCATGGCATGTCATATGAAGAACAAACACAGAGCATTGAACAATTGGGTGAAATTGTTAAGCAAAAATCATTAGAAGAATCAAACACCAAACCACAAGTTATTGGATATTCTAATATGGCTACTTTAGACTTAGTTAAACACTGTATTGACAGTGGTGCTACGAAAATTTATCTGTATACTAAGAGGAGACAGAAGGGATTCCACGTTGAAATGTTAGCAATCTTCAAAGGAACTACATCAAAAGATTCGCAGACATTGGCTCAAAAAA
>NZ_LR213987.1 GCF_900659865.1 Hyella patelloides LEGE 07179 | reverse complement strand
GATTAACAGGTAATAATAAGCGATTATAAAATTGGGGATTTTGGTTTCCTTTTTTCCACCCCTACACCCTGAAGTTAATTTCTTGCAAAATGTCATTTTACTGTGGTTTACAGAAGGAAAACAGAGTACCGAAAAGCCAGGAGGAGCGTAGTGCCGTGAAAGTGGCACGCTACGTTTTGGATGGGAGGCTAGAGAAGCGATTCTCTGGTCGACCCCTAACAATCGGACTTCTCAGAGAGCGGAGCGTCTCTCTTCCACCAATTCAGCTTTAATTTGGTCAATGCCTCTTGTCATAGGGGTTTTGGGCATTGATAACTGAATTTTCTCATCACGGGTTTCTGTTTCAATCTTTTGGTTGGTCGCACTCTGTCTTGGCAAAGGAGTGTTAATTATGCTGTTTTCAGAAACCTCTGGTTCTTCTAACAGAGGTTGAGAATCATCTGATTGATTTTCCGAGCGAGTTCTTCTTTTTCTGGCTTTGCTACCATCAGTTATGGTTTGTGAAAGTGATGGTTCTCCAAGTTCACTCTCGGAGGAAGTTTTTCGGACTCTTCTTCTTCTGGTGCTGCCATCGTTCATAATTTCTTCAGTCTCTACCTACATTCTGCTCAATAATAATGATAATGGTTATCGTGAATTTTGTGGTTTTTGGAGAAGAAAATCTGGCAAAAGAACTGATGATTCATTACACGAATTCTTCGCTACAAACTATTGATGCAATAGGCTGATATTTTAATACTAATTTTTGAGGATCGCTTAATCTATGTAGATCGTGTTGATTATAAATTCTTGCTAGATGAGTAAATAAGTCTTGTCCAGTTATTCCATTGCGCCTTAAAGCATTCAATTCGCGGTTAATAGCTTGGGGTAAATGATTCCGAAATACTCGATCGAGAAGATTAATCAAGGTCTTTTGTGACTCATCTTCAGTGAAGTTGAACAAAGTTCTTAATTCCCGCAAAACATATCTTTGTCCTTGGGTTAAATTTGAACTGTAGTCCCGTTCTGCTTGACGATGTTTTACTTCTTCAGCAAACTGCCTTTTAATCCTCATAACTATTGAATTATAGTCTTGAGGTAATTTAGCTGTCGGAGTTGTAGGTTCGCATTTAATCGAACCCAGAATACGAGAGACATCTTCGGTAATAACGTTGCCTTGTTTGTCTATTAAATATAACTTCTGGTAGCTTCTTATATCTGGACGATTAGGGTCTGATGCTTCGCAGAAGACGTATGTACCAGATTTAGTTGAAAATCTAGCCGAACGAATACCATTTGGTAATTTAGTAATGCGATCGTATTCTTCAGGATGGTCTTGCTTCAATTGTTTTAAGATTTCCTCTGCATCTGTCAGTTCCATCAATTCCTCGGTTTCATCAAACAGACTTAGTTGAACGTTTTCTGATTCTGACTGCTTACCATAAATGGCATACATCGCTTCTTCGTTAAGCTGTTCGTTACGGTCTAAAATAGCTGCATCTTCGCCGATGGTGTCATGAATTTCTTGGATTCTATTTCTGAGTTTCTGCTGCAAGCCGAGATTACGTTCGATACCTAATTCTGGCAGGAAATTGAAGCCGTAAATTGTCTCTTTTTCGCTGCCGATACGGTCAATTCTGCCAAATCTTTGAATTAGCTTGACTGGATTCCAATGAAGGTCATAGTTGATAATTAAATCGCCATCTTGCATATTAAGACCTTCGGCTAAGACATCAGTAGCAATCAAAGTATTGATTTCTGGTTCATCTGCTTTGAGCTTATAATCCTTATTGGCTTTGGGTGCAAACTTAGCTACCAATAGGGCTTTGCTTTTACCACTGCTGCTGTAGATTACATCAATATCATCTATGCTGTTGTCGGGATTGAGATTTTCATATAGATATTTTGCTGTATCCTCATATTGGGTAAAAATGAGCCGTTTCTTTCCTTTTAATAGAGGCTTGTCTAACCACTGCTTAAGAGTTTGCAGCTTGTTATCTTGTTCTGGTGTAATAGGTTCGACAAGTTCGAGAATTTCTTGGAAGATTTGAACATCATGCTCTATATGCTTCTTAAGCTTTTTAGCATTAAAATCTTCTATGTCGTATTTTCTGGCTACTTCATTTAGAGCATTGAGTAAATCTATTTCTTCGCCTTCTGGATTCTCTTGAGAAAGCAATTTTTGTGCTTCTTCTCCTGCGGGGACAATACCAGCGTCTAGTGCAGCAAGGAAGTTTTGGTGGATTGTTAATAGTTTCTTGACAGTGGTTTTAAAAGCACAGACGCTTGACTCAAAACGCTTAAATAGTAAAACTCTTATTAATCCTCGGAGGTTAGAACCCGCTCTTTGTAGCGTCAAATAGGGTTCTTTATTTTGCTTCTCTTTGATGACAAAATTCCATAGTCCATAACGGGCGTAACTAAGTTCATTCTTTAATAGATTACGTAGTTGTTTTTTACGTGGCTTCCCGATGTGCGATCGCAATTGTTGGTAGAGTCCTTGATATGTATCTTCAATACTATATTCAATGGTTTCTAATTCTCTTTTAGGAAAGAAGCGATGTTGACCGCCAACTAAAACATAGGCTTTACGCTTTCCTGTTTGGTAATCTCGATAATTACCAGACTCAATTACTTTTTGGTGAGTTTCAGCATCATAGCCGTAGAAGCGAATGATTTGGTTACGGGTACGTCGAATCAGAACATGAGATAGTAAATCTTGTAAATTGCGATCGCCTTTCTCTACTCCACGAAAATACTCTTTTAGATTCGGCGGATCGATAGGTAAATCGGTTAAATCGTCTTGATGAAAAAGTTTGAGTTGATGATATATATCCCAAGCACTATTGTTGCGGGGTGTAGCAGTTAATAAACAGCAGCGTTTACCAGCAGCCAAAAATGTTTCTAAAACTTTATAGCGTTGAGTACCATGATTTCTCAGGTGATGGCTTTCATCAATTAAAATAAAATCTCGGTCTTTATAGCGGTAATTCTCTAGTAACGTTCTAAAAGTGTTGTCATCATCTTGCTTCAGCATTCCCAGAGAAAGAACGCGGGCGTTTAAATGATATATCTCGTTGTAGCGTTCCCACATATCAATTAGCGGTGGTGGGCAGATAATCAAAGGACGGGCTTTTTCACTTTGTTCAAAATGCTTGACGATCGCAGCACCAATAAAACTTTTACCAAGCCCCACTACATCAGCCACAAACGTACCGCCGTAGTCGCGGATATTTTGGATGGCGTGTTTGACAGCTACCTTTTGAAAGTCTGCTAGCTGTTTACTGATTTCGTTATCGACAATTAAATCTTTAGGGGCGACATCTTCCAGGCGATCGCGTACCAAAGTATAAAGCGTTTTCATATAGACATCATAGGGAGTAGCCAGAGACACCGCCCAAGACTGCTTCATCTCCTCCATTAACGCTTCGTCAAACTCTTCTGCTTCTGACCATAATTCTTCAAACCAGTCGGTTAAGGCTGCATGGTTATCGTTACCGTGAACCATTACGTTGAGTTCGGTATTATGTTCGATACCAGCTAAACTCAGATTGGACGAACCAACCGCAGCAATACCATTTTCGGTTCTAGCTAATTCTCTGCCTTTATCGTCATAAACCTTACCGTAATCGAAGATATAGGCTTTTGCGTGTAGCGTTCCTTTGGTATATACCTTGACCTCAAGACGCTTCTCTTCAATCATCTGCACCAGGTTGTTAATTAACGTCTGTGCTTCGTCTGTTTGATCTAATAGCTCAATATCAGAACGAACATTTGCTACTGTTTCTGCTTTAATCTCTTTTACTTGACTGCGTTTGGGATAGCTTTCAGCTTCGATGCGATCGCTTATCAGTTCTAATCTTTTATATCCTTGAGCGATTTGTTCGATTGTCTCGCGATTGGAAGTATTGCCAATCAGTAACCGTAGTTGCTTAATGTTGTTCAGGCGATCGCTAATTGCGGTAAAACCAGAAATGAAGAAGTAGCCTACAGCAAAATGAGCAGCTTCGGATGATTCGAGAATACAGTTAATTTTATCAACTAACTTTTGGTTGCGATTATCAATAATGTCGTGACTGGGCATGAAAATAAGTAATAAGTAATGAGTAATAAGTAATGAGTAATAAGTAATAAATATTTAAATTAAGAAGCTAAAACTTCACTGAGGATAACTACAGGCAAATTATCCAAATTACGAAAGCCTTTGTCGTTAGTTATAAAAAGGTCGCAGTTAACAGACATAGCCGTAGCAGCGTGGATCGCATCAGGGGTCTTTATGCTGTTGGTAGCCCGCAAATTCGCTGCTCGCCGTAAGATAGATTGGTCTATTGGAATAAGCTGCATCGGTTCGGATAAAAGTAATTCTTCATAAGCATTTATCAAAAGAGAGTCTTCGTTTTTAACAGGAAGAACCAAAGTTTCCATCAAAATTAGTTCACTGCTAATTAATTCAATTTCTTCTGATTGAAACTTTAACCATAAAGGTTGTAGTAGCTCAAAATATTCAGCATTCCACTCGACACTATAAATTGCTACCACCGTATCTATATAGACTTTGCTACCAGAAGGGATTACTAACTGCCCCATGAATCCCTTTCCTCTCTAATCTGTCTGTCTATATCCTCAGCACTTCTGGGAGGGCGTTTGGCATGAACTTCTTTTAGTATTTCCATTGCCGATCGCTTCTTTGCTTTGGGTTTTTGAGGTAGCACAACGAAGACATCAACAGTATCGCCGATTTCTCCTTCGGGAATTTCTATTTCTATCTTGTTTCCTGGTAAAACTTTGGTGGTTAAATGTAAAGCTGGTTGCATGAGTTTTAATTACCTCTATTAAATAACTGTTCAAAATTTATAGACTAAAAACATCCTCGTAGATGTCTGCCATTGTTAATGTCAACCCAACTGAATTTAGTTGCAAATCATCATCTTTATCTAAAGTTTCTACCGTCCAATTATTATTTTTATCTCGACGATAAATTTCTACTTTGATTTCATCTTGAGAAACCAAAACATATTCTTGTAGGCTGTCTAAAGATTGGTAATTGATTCGTTTTTCCCGTTTATCTGTTGCTTGTGTACTGGGTGATAATATTTCAACTACCAAACAAGGAGAAGTTAAAAAGTAACGTTCTCTATCTAGAGGATCGCAGGTAACTACTACATCAGGATAGTAAAAAAAATCTGCTCTTTGGCTTCTGGTTTGTATCTCTACTTTCATGTCAGAAACAAAAGCACGACACGAACTACCGCGTAAATGAGGACGCAACAACGCCAAAATATTACCAGCTATCAAATTATGTTCTCTGCTGCTTCCAGTCATTGCATAGATTTGTCCCGCCACGTATTCGTGACGTATTTCAGCATCTTGCTCTGATCTAAGGTATTCTTCAACGGTAATAAGGTTTAAGGGCGATCGCATGGTTTTATTTTTCTACAAGATTTACTCTCTCTTCTATTGTCCTACAGACAATGAAGATGATTTATATTGGATTAATATAAGGAAGATGAAAATAAGAATTTAAAATGACTAATTCAGTAAGCGCAGATGACCAAAAGATGAAAGCTTTGTTTAAAGAGGCTATTGTCGAGGTGATGGAAGAAAATCAAGACTTAGTAAGTTCTCTCTTAGTAGAAGCTTTAGAAGATATTGGATTATCTCACGCTATCGAAGAAGGTGAAAACAGCGAATCTGTTAGCCGAGAAGAAGTCTTTAAAGTATTGCGTGGTGAATAGTGCAGACAGATTTTAAAAATAGTTTTCTAAAAGACATTCGCACTATCAAAGACAAAGCAACACTTAATCGTCTCGAAGAATTTATTAAAGCGGTAGAAACAGCAGACAGTCTGGCTCAAATTCCCAATCTTAAAAAGCTTAAGGGAAAAAAGAATAAACTGCACTATCGTTCTAGGATTGGTAACTACCGAGTAGGTTTGGTTATCGAACAAGATGTTGTTGCTTTTGTACGCTTTCTTCATCGGAAAGAAATTTATCGATATTTTCCATAAGTTCGAGACGACTTTACAAGCCATAAAGCGCAGCAACGCGGTCGTCTATTTCTTTTTCCCACACCTCACAATCAACACCTTTAGCATCAAGACATTTTTGGACTAATTTAGATATTGCTATTTTTTCAGAATTAGAAGCATTAGGAATAGGAATTTGTTCGACATATTGCCTAAAAAATCTAAGTCCGCCATTCTTATTTGCATCTCCCAAAACAGCTAATTTTTCTTTGCAATAATTCCAAACGATTGAAGAATTCAACAATCCAAGCAAATAAAGATCGGTAGTTGGAATAAAATATACAGTATTGTTAATATATGTGCCTCTTGTGTCTAGAGAAAAACGAGAATTCGATGCAATATCAGGAAAAATAATTTTTGGCTGATTGAAGAAATTTGCGTACTCTGCTCCATAACGCGCCATACACCACCATTTATATCGACCATTTTTACATTCAGGACGTTTTTTAAGTTCCAATTCATATTGTAAAAAATGTTTTTTCACAGCAGGATAACTGTCTATATTCAGATGCCAGGGTGAATATATTAGCCATTTATCTTTTAGATGAATATTCCATTTGCGAATATCTTTTCCTACAGACAGTGGTTTGATAATTTCTGCGCTCCTTGGGTCTTGAGCAATTAATTCTTCTTTTTTTGCTCCATCAATTATGAATGCTTTGTTAAATCCTGTTTTGACACCATAATAAATATGACCACCTACGTATTTATCTAATGCTATTCCTACGGCTTCCATTTCTTCAATACGTTTCGCATTAGTAGCGTCTGTTAATAGCCACTGTGCGCTAACAACGGAATTTTTAGGCAAAATATATCCTTCAGATTGAATAATTTTAAGTACATCTGGATAAGGCATATTTAAAGATTTTACTTGAGTAAAAGTAATAGATTTGCTTTTACTACAACTTTTCTTGGCAGTAAAAATCATAGGAAAAGTTGATGCGCTTTTGAACACAGGCAAACTGCCAAAATCAGTAATGCTATCAATTTCACATATGTCAGTAATATATTTACGTAATTTTTCGCCATATTTAGCACGCAGCCATTTATTAGAAGAAATAAAAGCTAACATCCCCCCTTTCTTCAATAGCTCAACTGCACGAGCATAAAAGAAACAATATAAATCTGCTGTTCCTGAATAAACCTCTGGGAAAACTTTTTTTAGCGATGGTTTGAGATGCTTGATTAATTCTTGACGAACATAAGGAGGATTAGCAACTACAATATCAAACCCGCCATCAGCAAAAACTTCAGCAAAATCTAAACTCCAATCAAACTTATCAACTTTATCGTTGCCATAAGTTATCAAAGAAATCTCTTTCTTTAACTTGGTAATTTCTTTGTCTAAAACTTTCTTGCGATCGCCGTTGTGAGTTTTGATATACTCTGTTTTAATCTGTCTATATTTCTCAATTAAAACATCGGTTAATTTGATTTCAGTAGGATTGGGAGAAATTAAACTATCACCAACGTCAATCTTGTATTTTAGATTTGGTAGAGGCTGAGGTTTATCTCCTTCATAATCTACGGCTAAAGACAACCACAGTCTTAATCTGGCAATATTAACTGCAAAAACATCTATATCAACACCGTAAAGATTGTTTTGGATAATTTCTAATTTGTGCTGATAAACCGTATTAGAATCAGTTTCTTCGGTATCGGATAAACGCTGACGTAAATCTAACAACTCATGCAGCATACCTAATAGATACGCACCACTACCACAGGCTAAATCGCAAGTCCTGACTTTCTTCAAGGCTTCTAATATTGATTCTGAATTGGCTAACTCCGATGAATTCTGTTCGTCAACTAGAAGTGCGATCGCTTCTTTAGATTCTTCTGCAACCTGAGTTTTGAGATAACCTTTTAAAGACTCGCGACACATAAAAGAAACAATAGGTTTAGGCGTATAGTAGCTACCGCTTTCATGTCTACCCGTAACAAGTTCCTCGAACACCTTTCCCAACATCTCTGGGTCAACTGCTACCTCTACATCTAAGGGCGTACTTTCAGTTACGGTAAAGGCAAACTTCTGAAATAAGTCATGCAGAATCGAGTCTATACACTCGTCGGGAACTAATATGTTTGAATCTTTCTCGTCTTGTCCCTGCTCGAATAAGCCACCGTTTAAAAACGGAACATTTCCAATGACATCCTTGAAAAAGCCACCATTATTAATATCGATAATGTTGACTCCCGAACTATTATTGAGTCCAGAGAAGAAAAGCAGAGACAGGCGATCGCGATAGAAGTTACTTTGTTTAGTTTGTTCTTTACGGTAAGCCTTCCATAATGCTGATAGATAGTCCTTGTTTCCGTTATAAGTCAGCCAGCCTTTTTTTTGGATAAAGGCAATAAACATCAAACGGTTAAACAGCTTTTGAGTGTATAACCGCTTTTTCTCACTGATGTCGATACCCTGGATTAACTTTTCGACTCGCTGAAATACTTGACGATACTCGCTAAAGAATTTCTGAGTAACTACCTCAACATCAAATGCTTCGTCATGCTGCTTTTGAATCTCTAGAGGTGAATCCGAATTAAAAGATTCGAGGTCTAGTAAACTTAATTTTTCTGTGGCTGTTCTTAATTGATTGTCACCAGCCTCAACTTTAATCCGTCGGAAAAGCTTTCTCTTCTGAGGAGAATCATCGTATTTGACGTTGAGAAAATGCCATTGTGTTCTGGCTTCATTAGAAAAGACAAACAGGCTGTAAGGATTGTCTGGTAAGAGCTTATTAACTACCTCTCTTTCTTTCTGCTTCAACAGGCGATCGCTTTTGAAACGGCTGTAAATGATTCTAAAGTCATTATTTGCACCGCCAGAAGCCAATAACAAAGGGTCTGATGCTAACTCTGAAGCAATGCGATCTCTCCAGTTTCTACGAGACAGTTCTTGATTTACGCGATCATAATTTAATTGACTCCAGAATAAATCCTTGAGACTTTTTTCGCGATTTAGGTTTAAAAGAGATTGATGTACTTTCTTTTCTAATGAAGACGAAGACATAGATAACTATTCCTCGCCACCACTTAAAACGCATAGCAAAATTAGCCCCAAATCAAAAGTTAGAGGTGCTAAATTACTAATTAAAGTTCAATAAAAGCTATTTTCTAAATAATCCTGAATTATTTAGAATAAACTTGTTTGTATGTATTTACGTTTAAAGTAGCAGCTTTATATAGAGTTAATATAAAGCTAAATTAACTGAATTTTAAAAAATGCCCTGTGATCTCGTTCGTATTGCAATTGAAATAATTAACAACATAAAATAACTAAAATAAATTAGCTTTTTATAGCCTATTCTTGATCCCCTAAAGCGATCGCGCTTCTGAATGCTAAGATACAGTAGCAAAAGAGGCTGTAATTCAAAAAGAGAATCAACGGTTGCTAGCGACCAAAGTTCAAAGAACTGTCAACACCGTGATTAGAGATGACGACTAGCCGTCGCCCTCTCTCACGGTCAAGTGGTCGCGATAATAAATTAAGGAGAGCGATAACGGAATGGGTTATCGCTTTTTTCTTGGGTGAGGTAGCGATGGCATCTACTGTGGTTTTTGCCTCAAGAAGAGGTAATTCGCGATCGCTATCTTGGTCTCATATTTCCTGCAAAATACAGTTAAAAATAAGCATTAAGTTCCTATTCAACAATGGACAATTATCTCGCACTATTCAACAATTGAAGATAATAGAGCAGCGTACTTTCTATGAAAATCGAACATTTGATATATATTAATGATTGCTGGTTGTGCGTCTTCTATACCGATGGTAGCTGCTGGCAATACTCGATTCTCTTTCCTGATTTGAGTTTCTATTCTCCAGAGGAAATTTACTATACAAGTGATGCAGCTTTCAGAATGGGTTGTGATGCGATTGCTCATTCGCCAAGGTAAGTAAGATTACCTGTATAGATTTCAGAATCGTCATGAATGTTTGGACTTTTCTAGTTTTTGCTTCGTCGAACTGAGGTTACGCTTCTTGATTTGACTCATTAAAGTCAGAAATCCCAAAAGCAAACCAATGAATCCCAAAGGAAGAGAAATCAACATATACCAGCCAGCGACAAACATTGTAGCTAAAAGCTCGCCCAATTCAAAAGAGCCAATTTGACAGGGGTTAACAAAGCCTTCATGTACCGTGCAGTTGCCTATATGAGCAATCACCTCAGCTAAGATGACTGAAATCAGAGGGGCAAAACCCAAGGCTAAACTGAAAAGAATCATCAATAGTGGAATTTTGTGGCGTTGCCAAAATTGCTTCATGGGACTAAAAACATCGAACAAAGGAGAATTGAAAAAATATCGGTTGTGGATTAGCTTATGAAACGAACATCTCTTTGACTTCTTTGATATCAGACTGTAAAACCTGGCATAATTTATCTACTTGTTCTAATGTGAGCTTGGGATTATAAAGTCCAGTTTCCCAATTAGAAACAGTCTGAACTGTAACGCCAACTGCTTCGGCGACTTGTCTTTGAGTAAGCCCCAATTCTTTTCTTTTATTCATAAATTTGCGCGTCATTAATATACAAGGTAATTATACAATTATTTTATATAAGCAAACTTGATTTTTTATAAGTTCACTTATATAATTACTTTAAAGCAAAAGCGACCGCCCTCAGATCAAAGATTGCGCTCGCTTTTCGAGAATATCTAACCAAATTTGCAGTTTGGGAAATCAAGTAAGATGAATATTTCTTTATTATAGGCTATGAATTAGAACGAGTTAAGGGTTTACTGAGAATGAGTTCACCACGACCAAGGGACTCTAAAATTTCAGAAACAGACAAGCCAAGTTCGAGGCTAAGTTGCTGACATCCTTCCCATCCTTCATTAGTAACACTTAAGCGTCGAGGCTTTTTAGTTGACCCTCGCTTGAGCGGGCGACCATCATGTTTAAGATTAGCAAGTGAATTAGGGTGAGTCATTGAGAGAAAAAAGTAGTCGAAAAGTAATCACTAAAGATGTGTACATATGTATAGTCTAACAAAAAGATTGCTTTTCATTCTATTTAATAGCCTATAATATAGAAGCAGCAGGAGCAGTTATCAAGCCTGGAAAACTATTAACTGCCCTTGCGTTCCTAACCATACTGAAAGGATTCAACATGATTAACTTATACCTTAGTTTAGAACAAAAAAATCGAGAAAGACAAGAGTGGGAGAGGGTCAACCAGCAAACAAACCTAGATACAGATTTATATTCTGTAGGTTGGTTTGACGGATTAATGAACTCAGAACCAACTCAATTAGAAGAACAGAGTTACTGGTCAGGTTATTCACTGGGACAAAGAGAGTATTGGGCTAAAAAGCTAGGAGTAGAAATACCCACTGAATTCTAGACCCTTTTCGCCACCACGACATCTATTCGGTAGTGGTGGCTTTCTCATAAAAAATTAGCCCAGTAAAAGAAATGGAAAAACCGAGAAACCGAGGTTCAATAATACCTGCTGCTTCGTCTCAAGTAAAAGTAGTACCTGCTAACCGAAGAGTAAGAAGAGGTGCAGAATGAGTATATTAGCACCACCTATTCTGCGCCAAAATCAGTTATCAGAATCTGATTACGAGCATTGTTGTGTCAAAAGAGGACTAAATCCAGAATGGGTAATGGCTGGATGCCAAACCTTAACACAAACCCAAGCAACTTCCTACCTGGGATACCCAGCCAAATCAGGAGGAATCTTGATTGAGGGCGCGAACGGTCAATATCAAGTTCGCCCTCACAAACCCTGGAGTAACAAACCAGGACAAAAAGCACCCAAGTACAGAACGGCATTAGGGGATGAATACGATGCACTCTTACCCGCCCATCCCACAGACAAATATCACTGGAACAATCTCTCAGCATTAAAGAAACGCTGTTACAAAATTAACGATGTTCCTC
>NZ_LR213986.1 GCF_900659865.1 Hyella patelloides LEGE 07179 | reverse complement strand
ACATTACTCTCGCGAGTTTGGACGCTGTATGCGATGCGAAGCGAGTCCTTTAGGGCTTTTCAACCCCGCATTAGGGCGATGGGACTTACACCCATATCGGAAACTAAGTTATCATCTGGTGAGTTATCAATACTCATTACCAGAGCCATCTGTCCCCCTATTGAATAGGTTTAAGATGAACGAATCGCACTATACACGAATCTAGTACATCCGAACGTTTGCGCTAGCCCTAGTCGCTGCGCTGAAGTTGGGTAAAATCTGTATTTAAATCCTCTAAGCTGTTTCATGATATTACTTTACCAGAAAACGGGCTTCGCTGTAAAGTTCGATTCATGAGGGGCTGTTTGCGTGGGTTTCCCGCGCAATTTATAAGCCCCGTCCCGTCGCTAAAAGCGAGGGTCTTCTCTCACAAAAAGATAACTGCGATCAAGAGAATCGGTAACTTGTCTGTTGTAAAACTCTTGGGATATGTTTATTTGCCTAAGAACTTTGGCGTTGCTTTCTCCAGAAAAGCTCTTGTTCCTTCTCGAAAATCTTCTGTTGAAGCGACTAAGCCAAAGTAATCCGCACCCAACATAGCCGATTCCTCTAATGTCATATTCAGACCACGATGCAGGGCTTCCCATGTTAAACCAACAGCAACGGGAGCTCTCGTTAGAATGTCGTCGAGAAGAGACTTCGTTTCTTTCATGAGTTGGTCAGCTTCCACGACTCGGTTGACAAGACCTAATTGCTGTGCTTCTTGGGCACTAATCAGATTACCTGTCAGCAGCAACTCAGTGGCACGCCCTTTTCCAATAAGCCGTGGGAGGCGTGTTGTACCACCAAACCCCGCAACTGCACCAATACGAACTTCAGGATGTCCAAGTTGGGCATCAGAAACAGCTATGCGTAGCATACACGCCTCTGCGATTTCCAATCCACCGCCAAGCGCGTACCCATTAATAGCAGCAATCACAACTTTCCCTAGATTCTCAATTTTGTTGGTTACGGTAACTGCAAGCCGAGAATATGTTTGCACCTCAAGTGGTGATGCATGATTAAGATATTGAATATTGGCACCAGCAGAGAAGGCTTTTTCACCTGCTCCTGTAATGACAACAGCCTTAACATCTTGATTGACTTTCACGTCATCAAAAATGAATGAGAGTTTTTCCAGAACTTCTAAACTCAAGGCATTAAGAACTTCTGGTCGATTTAAGGTAATCCAACCAATGCTATCTTCGAGCTGAAATAAAACAACTTCTTCGTTGTAGTTACTATCAGTCACTGTTACGCTCCCTAATCTTCTAAACGACTTACCTTATAGCTGCACAATGTTTTGATTCTAGTGCGAGTATGGTCGCTCTTTCGATGATTGACTGGGTATTTCTCTTCATTACAATAACACCCAAGCTAAATTCACTGAGAGATTCTCTCTTATAATTAACTCAATTTGGAGTTGCACCGAACAAAATTATCCAGTAGGCTACCTCCCTTATTTCCAATTGAGAAAATACCAGCTTTTTAGTTGAGTGTTACTGTTGTTATTTAACGAGACAGATATGAGATGAAACAGATTTTTAGCCTCCTTAATTTAATGTGGACAAACCTGCAATCTCTGTCGGGGGAGTCTTCTTGACTTCAATTACTAATTTATCACCTTCTCTTTTAAGTATTTCAAAAAGATACATAAGTTTACTTGTAATCTCAATTGTATCAGTCAATTTTTGGTTCAAAAAATCTCTGTAATTGTCTATTAATAGACCGTCTATTGATTTATTCACAACTCGAAATCAAGAGTGAGTTTGAGAGCAATTTTCTATCAATTACAGTGGCGATCGCCCTATCACTAGTCCAAATCGATAAACTTACTGGTACACTCATGGTTATTGAACGTGCAGATAACGAGATGTAACCACCAGGGAACTATGCCCTTACCCAAAATAATTACTGCTATTGCCTCCTCTGTTAGTTGAAAATCAGACCAATTCAAACCTACTAACTCAGAGCTTCGCAAACCCAGAATATATAAAAGGATGAGAATTTAGCGATCGCACTAACTTTGATTAAGTATATAACTAGAAATCGGGCATCTAAGTAAATTTATGCAAAGATAGCTTTTGAGAATCAAATTTCACATCGAGAGATGCTATTAAACAAAATTTATCTACTCTCCAATTACTAAAAAACTACAACCGTCTATATTCTTTGAGCATCACCAAAAAAGGTTGTTCCCTCCATCCTCTCTATATGCACCACACTACTCAGCCCCAATTATTAAGATATTGCCACCTTCGGTGATGCTTGAATTCTTACAAGAATTAGAAGCTTTTTAGATACTTGTCTCAATCATCTGTGGAGTAAAAATATGCTAAGGGACTGTAACTAAAATATTGATAGTAAGAACTAGAATACTTTAAGGAACGGGAGAGAGGTCAAATGAACCGAAAATTAAGCACAGTTATCATGACAATTGGATTAGGAAGTCTCTTACTAATAACCCGTGCCTATGAAAGTGTAAGCCAAACGCCACCAAATAATTTAGAAGAAATAAATAATTTAGAAGAAATTCTCACTCCCAATACCAAGGTGGAAAAAATAGCAGAAGGTTTTGAGTTTACTGAAGGACCTCTCTGGCATCCCGACGGTTTTTTGCTGTTTAGCGATATTCCCGCCAATACTATTTACAAGTGGCAACCAGAGGGTAAAACCGAGGTTTTTCGTCAGCCTTCTGGCAATGCTAATGGGAATGCTCTAGATAGCTTGGGGCGTTTAATTACTGCCGAACATGGTAATCGTCGTCTCTCCCTGACGGAAAAAGATGGGCAGATCGTAACTTTGGTCAGTCACTATCAGGGAAAGCGATTGAATAGTCCCAACGATCTGACTGTCAAATCGGATGGTAGTATCTATTTCACCGATCCTCCTTTTGGAATTAAATCGGAACAAGAAGAACTGGGTTTTTATGGTGTTTATCGCCTAGCACCAGACGGAACGCTAACCCTATTGGTGGATGATTTCGTGCGTCCTAATGGAATTGTCCTGTCTCCCGATGAGACTCAACTGTATGTAAATGATTCTCAGAAGGGCGAGATTCGGGTTTTTGATGTCAAGCCAGACGGAATGTTAGAAAATGAAAGACAATTTGCTCAACTGAAACCTGGAACTCAAAAAGGGGCAGCAGATGGAATGAAGGTAGACATCAAAGGAAATGTTTACAGCACTGGGGCAGGAGGAGTGTGGATTTTTTCTCCAAACGGCGAGCTACTTGGCATCATTGAAACACAAGAACCTCCCGCTAATTTAGCCTGGGGAGATAGCGACTACCAAACCCTTTACATTACGGCGAGAAACAGTATTTACCGCATTCGTCTTCAGATTCAGGGGATGTAACTTCGCTCTCGTAATTCTCATCACGGGTACTCCTTTAACGATTTATCATGAAGTACCCAAATCTGCTTCGCTGAGAGTTGAGTTTGGAAACTCAACTCAATTACTGTTTAACCTAACTCTTCAACTAGCGATCTCGCAGATATCTGCGAAGCCGTGCGCCATTTTCTATTTTGAGTAATTATAGTTAAAATAGCGTTACCTCAAGAGAAGCAATAGCGATCGTTAATAATCGTAATTTATCCATGTTTTCTACAAACAAAATTTGGTACAAGATATTGGCTTTTGTGCTTTTCTTACTCTTGTTAGGAGGAGCAAAATCACCTTATAGAAGAGATTTAAGCGATCGCTTTTTAGAAGGAAAAATCAGTCGAACTTTAGATAAAGGCATTTGGAAACTGTGGGAAGAAGAACCAGTTTATCAAGAAATCACCCTCGATTTGATTTGTCATTAGGGAGAATGTGAGTCAGAAATTTGGGGATTTGCACCTCGTTTTAATAAAGATGTCGATCATCAGGGTACTGTTACCGTTACCAAAACAGATAGTCTTGGAAAACGGCGTTACTGAATAGGCAAGGCAGTGGATTATGTAGGAATAGGGATTCTTTTGATTTCAATTTTGAGTATCTCTGAGACAAAAACGGATAATTTTGAGGATCGATAAATTGGGAATCATCCTAGTTAGAAAACTTGAGAAACTTGTGAATGTTTCTGGCTTTTGATTTTAGGCTCAAGATAACAATCGAGACAGACTCAAACTAGACAGATGGAGATAATTGCTGTTTAGCTATTATGGGTAACTTGATTTGAACTTGAGTACCTTGATCTGGCTTACTTTTGACAAGTAATTTTCCGCCATGCTGTTCGACGATCGCTTTAGTTAGCTTGAGTCCCATGGGAGATCGGTTTTGTCCTGCTTCGGAAACTACTTCTACACCATTGAAGGCGCGTTCGAGCAAAGATTGTTTGATTCCCGTCCCGTTATCAGTTACTGCAAGCAATAATTCAGCACGATTAGCAGTAACTTTAGCCCAAATACCAATACGACCGCCAGTTTCTGGAAGTGCTGACAAGGCATTATCTACTAATTGTATCAATGCTTCACGTAGTTTGAGTCGATCCACAAATGCTTTTTTAACTTCTGGTGCGATCTCTAATTCGATACTGATACTGCGATCGATCAATTCTTCCCGAACACTGATGAACACTTCGTATACCAAGGCTCGAATATCAGTCTGTGTTAGATTCAGGTCTAAAGGAAAACCAAACTCGGTTAAGTGGGTGACTGTCTGCAACAGTTGTTTTATTTGACTGACGAGTGCCTGTTTCCTAATAGTTTTACCGTTACTATTGCCATCATTACTATCTAATTGTGCTAGTTGCACCTCCATTTGATTTAAGAGCTGGTGTACGAGCAATCGTGAGGGAACATTGCCAATTTCCGATTTATCATCAATGAGTTTTTTGTTCTTAATTCCTAAAGCTGCTGACTCTAGAAGTTTTTCTCGTTCTTGTATCGATTCTACCAGACGATTAAAGGCACGATTGACCGAACCAATTTCATCACTTCTTTCAGTATCTAAATGAATTTGGCGATCGCCTTGACTAAAATTATCCAGAGCTTGCTTAACTTCTTTAAGAGGAGTAAATAAGTCAGAATTAAGATAGGCAATCAGGAGTAAAGTCAAAGAAATTGTGCCAAAAGCTGCCAAAATTAGTACCAATTCTGCTGTTGATTGGCTTTGTTTCACTTTTTTGAGAATTTTTTGCCGATTTTGCTTATCTGACTCAATTGCGCGCTCGCTTAACTCTTCAAACAAAGGAAAACTGGTGTTTTGAAGTTTTTCTCTTCTTAACTGTAAGGCTTCAAATTTACGCCCCTCTGCCAAAAGTTGAAAAATTTCTTCTGAGTCACTTAGCAAGACGAGATATGCGTTTTTTAATTGTTGCATCTGCTTTCTCTCTGCCTCATTATGTACCAGTTGTGACCAATCCTGAAAATACTGCTCCACAGGAGCAATTTCTGTCTCAAATTGACTTCGCCCATTAGATTCATTCATAGAGATCGCTTCTCGAATTGATTGAGAAGCTTTAACCACTTGTATTTTTAGTTCTTTGACTAGCAAACTACGTTGGTAATGATGGTTGAGTTCCCGATTACTGGCTTGCCAATTAAAGATCGCCCATCCCGTTACCCCAGCATTGAGTAAAGCTAATACTGCCAAACCACCAAAGGTAGATAAAAGTTTTTGTCGTAATTTCATAGTGCTAGTCCAATCCAACGCCAGTAGCCAAAGTAAAATAAGATAATTAGCCCCAAATGAACCAAAAGCAGAACCGAACTCAGACGAAGTAAATCTGCTGGCTGATAAGTACTGCTGTCAAGTTCGCAGAAGATTAATAGTGCCTTGGAACTGACGGGAAAAGTTAGACAATAATCCATACCCACAGTACTCAGAAATAAAACGGCTACTGGGTTAAGTTGCAAACTACTGGCTAAGTACAACATGGGGGGAACTAAAGCTGCTGCTCTAGCTGTATGGGAAGTCATGTATAGGTGAGAGGTGAGAGAAATTAATGCCAGCAGTAAGATAACTAGAAGTTGAGAATCAGTTTGGGCAATACCGCTAATTTCAAAAATCCTGCTGATTATCCACTGTGCTGCATCAGAATCAATTAGCGATCGCCCTAAGACCAACGCTGCACCCACAAAAATAATCAGATTCCAAGAAACAGCTTTGACACCATCTTGCCAACTCAAAACACCAAAATTGGGCAAAGTTAACAATAAAGCTCCAGCAAGGGAAACCGTGGCAATTTCATAGCCATGCCAGCTTTCAGAAAACCAGAGCAGCATCATCAAAAGCACAATCGCGAAAGTTTTGATTTCATCTAGAGATAAGGGTTTTTGCTTTTGCTCTTGTTTTGGTAAACGGCGATCAAGACGGGATTTATTCAAAAACAGCCTCATGATTACCCAGCAAGAAGCGTAGCTGGCAGCAATAGCAAAAGGTAAACCATAAATTGCCCATTGAGTAAAAGAAATTCGCTGCTGAGTAATTTGATATAGCAAGTCATTGGCAATCAAGTGAGAACCCGCACCGACAATTGCACCTATAGTGGAAACCAAGATAATAGTTGGCATCAGCAAGGCGATCGCTCTTGTGATTCGCCGATCCTCGATCTCAGAAGTAATACTGCGAAATACAGGTATTGTTACCGCAGCACGACCAGATGTCGAAGGAATAACAAAAGATAAAGGAATTAAGATGCTAGTTAACAGCCAAAAAAGACTGCGAACCGTTGTTGCGCGTCCTACTACAATTTGAGTTAACCTTGCTGCCAGTCCAGTTTTTTTGACTGCCCCTCCCAGAATAAAAGCTCCAATCATTAACCAGATAACATCAGAAGACAGTGCCTCAAATAGTTGTTCTTGAGAAGCACCACCAGTCAGCACTAACAGCATGACCGTTCCCAAGGCAACATAGGCAGCGTTAATTGAGGTTGTTGACCATAAAATAGCAGCTACAATAAAAGCGAACAGTGCCAAACGTCCTTCTGTAGGTAAAGAAGTAGGTAGTAAAACCGCAATCCCAGCAGTCAGGGTTAACGCTAGTGGTAAAGTAGCATCAACTACCCAACGAAAAGGTCTGGGATTAGATGTTCGCCAGGTTTCGCGATATCCGTAAGTTTTAGGGACTTTTTTCGTGTTATTCATGGGAACTTAGGCTTCCTTACTCCACTATTACTGGTACTTTTTAATAGCTGCTTAATGACTAATAACCAATAACTAGTGTTTTACTCTTGATCGTCAAGAAGTTGCACGAAAGCTTTCATCGAGTTATGAAAGTCAGCAATTAAACAATCTGTGAATGCCTTCCTATCTACGATGATGAATAGGCGAACGTTCAATTACCCCTTGGCTATAACCAAGATCGTACATACTAGCAGCTAGAAAGTCATTCTCTGGTAATGACTTGGGTTTTCCCGCCCAAGCATCTGATTTACCTAAATTGAGCCAATCTTCATCTGTCATCCAAGAGGTGGATAGGTTATTTGTTATTGACCACAAAATAGCAGCTATTATAAAAGCGAACAGTGTCAAACTTCCTCCTGTAGGTAAAGAAGTAGGTAGTAAAACCGCAATTCCAGCAGTCAGGGTTAACACCAGTGGTAAAGTAGCATTAACTACCCAGCGTCAAGGTCTGGAATGGGATGTTGGCAAGTTTTTCTGATATCTGTGAGCTTTAGGTACGATTTTAAGAACAGTCATATAGTCAACCCTCCTTGATCTTGATTACCTTTTCTTGTACTAATTCGATACAACAGCCTGTCTTAATAATGTTCGGTTAACGATTGATTATTAGATTCTAAGTACAAAGAGCGATTTTTTAAGTAAGAAAGTTCATACCTTGTATTTTTCACGTTGTAAGGTGGGCAAAGTTAGTATTCAAATAATCTGAAATACAAATTCTGTTAAAAGTTTGTGAATCGTCCTCTGTTAGGGACTTGTTGGCAACATTTTTGGTTTTTGTCTAGATACGTCGGTATGAAGCAAGAAGTTGGCACGGCATAAGAGCTACGAGTTTGTTACTTGCAATGAGGGGGCGGTGTCAGCCCCTCACGAATAGGCGAACGTTCAATTCCTCCTTGGCTATAACCAAGATCGTACATACTAGCAGCTAGAACGTCATTCTCTGGTGATGACTTGGGTTTTCCCGCCCAAGCATCTGATTTGCCTAAATTGAGCCAATCTTCATCCGTCATCCAAGAGGTGGATGGGTTATTTGTTGTTGACCATAATGTAGTTTTCATAATTCTTCTCCTTAATTAAATGTATTTGTGAGAGTTTAAAATCCTTAATTTTTTCCTATATACCGCACTCTAATCCCTCCCCAATCTTCAATACTTCATAATTAATCACACCGATTTACTTACCATCCGCTAAAGGTGCAATTTCTAACTTGCCGACCCACTATCAGTAATCGTGCTATCCCCTCTGCTGCATTGGTTAACAGATTAGAAGTATCAGCGATCGCATCCTGCAATTGACAGGGATAGGTCAAAATACTGGTAAAATAATCGATTCCGTGCTGCCAATTAACTTCAGCACCCTGACCGATAGTTCCAGCTAAAGCAATCACTGGCAAATTATAACGTTTGGCTCGTCGGGCAACCTCGGCAGGAATTTTGCCTTTTGGGGTTTGGTAATCCAGACATCCTTCAGCCGTAATTACTAAATCTACTTTGGGCAACAAGTTATCGATTTCTAGGTACTGCATTACGATTTCATAGCGAGGATGCAATTTAGCATCAATTAGAGCTAGTAAACCCGTTCCTAACCCACCAGAAGCACCACTTCCTGGTAATTCTCTAACTTCAAGGTCTAAATTCTCTTTAATTACCGTGGCATAGTGTTCTAGAGCCAAAGCCATCTGCTCTACTGTTGCGGGGGATGCCCCTTTTTGGGGACCAAATACTCTGGCAACTCCGCGATCGCCACACAGCACATTATGCCAGTTACAAGCTACATCTATTTGTACCCAATCCAAACGCGGATCTCGCTCGGATAAATCGATTTGCTTCAGTTTAATCAGTTCTCCTCCGCCAAAACCTAATTGATTTCCGTCTTCATCGAGTAATTTAACCCCTAAAGCCTGTGCCATACCAGCACCGCCATCATTAGTACCCGAATCACCACAGCCAATTAAGATCCTTTCAACTCCAGCATCTAAAGCGGATTTAATTAATTCACCCACACCATAAGTAGTTGTTACCAGAGGATTACGTATCTCGGTCGGAACATGGCGTAATCCTGCTGCTGCTGCCATTTCCACGACGGCAGTTTTATAGCGAGTACCTCCGAGTAAACCGTAAAAGGCATCTATTTTTTGACCCACTGGTCCAGTTACTTCAACAGGATATAAAGTTCCCCCAGTGGCTTCTACTAAGGCTTTAGTAAAGCCTTCGCCACCATCTACTAATGGTGCTTTGAGAGTACGAGCATTGGGTAAGACTCGATGAATACCTACCTCGATACAATCAGCAACTTGTTCTGCATCAAGACTTTCTTTAAATCCAGAGGGAGCGATTAAGATATTTAAAGTCATTTCTCTTCCTGCGGATAATACCGCTGATGGACAGTCGAAATAGTCAACACGGTGGTTGTATAAGTTGGGGAAACCCCAGCTTACCCCACCGTCAAATTCAATCCATCTGGCAACATACAACTTAAGACTTGGTTGATTTCGGAGATTTCTCTCGATATTGCCAGCAGCAATTTAATCTGACCTTAATGTTTAGTTAATCACTTCTTGATGAAGGTTGTTTAAAAGAAACGTGAGAATATTTTCATCTTGCTGCCAAAAAATAAACGACTATTCTTTCCCGCCCCTAATATAAAGTACTGATGGTTACTTAACGGTTACTTAAATTCAACTTAACCTCAGATATTGCACCTAATTAGACAAAAATCAAAACCAAGTTCATTTAACCAGGGAATAACTGTTTGTATTTGATTCAAAAGAGACAGTAGTAAAACATGAGGAAGTAGTAAAGTAAGTGCAATTTGTGCAGAATTAAACCAATCTAAATTATCGGAGTCACCTAAATGGAAATAAACCCAGTAAGCTAATAAATAAGAAATCAAAGAAAGAATTAGCCACCGATAAACTCCTAATAAGGTTTTTTGACCAAAACGATGAAGACGCTTTACAATGCTTAACAGTCTTGAAAAAACCTTCTGTCTTGGTGCGCGTTCCCTTGCGCGACGCGGAGCGAGTCCTTTAGGGTCTTGCGCCGACGCGGGGTCGCACCGCTATTTGCCATCTTCGTTTACCCCAGCGAGCAATAGTTTTACCTTTCATTGGTTTAGTTGAGATAATAAAACGTTGAACTCTTTTACCATCTCGTTTTAGCCATACCCAAGACAAAAATACAGGAATATCTAACCCATTCAAATAAACTTGTTGTCCGCGAGTTTTTACTTCACATATTTTTCTGACATCTTGGAGTTTTCTCGTTTTAGCGACACCAACTAGAGCATAATAATTATTTTGAATGTGAATTTTAGTAACTAATTTAATCGTACCAAACGCAGTATCACCTCAAATATAAATCTGAAAAGATTGAGTTAAGATTGATGGCAAATTATTGATTAACTTTTGAGCTAACTGAGAAGGAGAAGCCGTCCCTTTACCTCTATAAACACGGAAACTCCAAGGGAATCGCCAGTTACCTATGACCAAATACATGACTACAATATGCAGCCCTTTCTTGTGATTATAGACTCTAACTAAATCATTAAGATGAGGAAAATTGCCAACTTTTTCTAATGTTGTTAAGTCGAGCATGACTTGAAGAATTGGCTTTCTTCCCCTAATCCTTTGATATAAGATTAAATTTCAAACATAAGAACGAACTGTTCTAATTACGGAACGAGTTGACCAATTATAATAATTGAGAAATCGGCTGATAGCACTTTCTGATTTTGTCTGACAATGATGAGGAACAGCATTACCTTTTCCAGAGAGAAATAAACCGAGTTTGATTCCAGGGTTTCTTGCTGATAAATACTGGGCAAGATCTGTTTCAAAGTTAAAAGTAATTCTTCTGCTTGAGGTAAAATGTGATTCATTATTTTAGTTCTCTTTATCAATAGAGAACTAATTTATCAAATTTATCCTACCTAATTACTCAAAAATGCCTCAAAAAGAAAGTGAACTAGCTCATGAACAACGAGCCGAACGCATTAGTGCAACAATCGCTCTGTTACAGGCACAAAAGTCTGAAATTGAAGCATCAGGGATTGTAGCTCCTCCTGGATGTTCTGTCGCACGATATCAAGCGAAAGGGCAGAAACATCATTACTGGTATTATCAACTCAGAGCCAATCACGCTATTTTCCCCAAAACCAATAAGGAGAATGAGTATTCTCGTTTTCAACCTGAACGGAAAGGCGGGAAGTCAAGCACACATAGATGGAGTTTTAGCAGTGATTAGAAGAAATCAAACTCGCGCGTTCCCAAGGGGCTGTCTTTTGAGGTCTCCTCAAAAGCTTGTACGCCCCGTTTGCGCCTGTCGTCGGCAATTCGAGCATTCCCTTGCGCCTGACGGCGACGCGGGGTCTCGAAGCGGGGTCGCTCGTCAAATTGATGAATTGACGCTTTGCTATTGATGGGCTAAACGAAAGTTGGTCAGATTTATATAGTAATGAAGAAAAAGTTGGTCATCGGGTTGAATAAATTATTCTTGCTGACTGGTTTTTATTAGTTTTTGAGGCTTTGTTCTCTTTATTTAAGTAAGTGGGTGTAATTAATTATAAGATAGAGAAGTTGACAGATGAACAGAAAATGCCTGCACCTCTGAGAGTAAAACTGAGTTGGTTGGAAGAAGAAACATTAAAGGAATTACCACGCCCTTCGGGCTGAAGTCAGGAGGATAGAGTCAGGAGTCAGGAGTTAGATAAAGCCCGAAGTTGGAGTATGCGCCTCGCCATTTTTAGGCGAAGAGAAACAAAATATATTCAAGTATTGAATCCTCGCTCCTTCGCCTCAGAGGTAAAACGACTGACATCACGACTTCAGATTTCTGACTTCGTGAAATCAAGCAAGCTCTGTACCTTA
>NZ_LR213985.1:6964-11998 GCF_900659865.1 Hyella patelloides LEGE 07179 | reverse complement strand
TTTTGGCGCAATAAGAGTTAAAGGTTTAAGTTCCATACGATTTCGGTTACGAATACTCTCATTAACTCATCTTTTAGCTTAACCGAACAGTATTGACCCCAGTGCTGTTTTGACATTCAAGCAATGTGGCGAAGTGCCTTTGCTTGCTGCGGAACAGCCTTCAGAAACTTCATCAATTATAGTCTCCAATTTTTTGTGTAACTATTTATTAGATTATTAGTCTAAAACTTCCCAGATATCTACACTGTATGAAACAAATAAAAGAATTTTGACCTATATAAAATTATAAAAATATACATTTGAAATACCATGTTTAATCATTAATTACTACTTCCAATTGTTCCCAGTCCCGAATAATAATTGTTCCGCCTCTTTTGTAAATAACTATTCCTTTCAATTTTTTAAATAAACGCACGCATTCTTCATAGGTAATACCAATACTGCGAGCAATTTGATAATAAGGTAGTTTAATATTTAGGCAGTCTCCTTCGGGAATAGAATGAAATCCATCACGCTTTTGGTAATATTGAATTAACCTAACTAAACGTACTATCGCCCGTTCGGAAATCAATCCGTGTACTGTATTGTGGAGTTGTTGCAGTCTTTGATTAAATACTTCTAATATTCTTAAACTAATTTCTGGTGTATGGGAAATTGCCTTTAATAAAGCATCGCGATCTATAGTTAATACTTGGGATTCTACTTGAGAGATTACTATTGCAGGAGAAATACTATTACCAAAAATAGCTGGTGCAGCAAAAAGTTCTCCTGGGGGAATAAGACGTACTAAAGTTTCTTTTCCATTAGTAGCAGTCTTTTTAATTTCTAGTCTGCCTGTCATTAAACCATGCAATTGTTGGGGAATTCGATCGCCCTCCTGCATGACTATTTCACCTGGCTGATATGCTCGAACATGACTATAGGGAACAAGACTTTCTAGTTGTAATGCTTCTAAATCTTGAAAGATCGAGATTTGTTGTAATTGAGCGATCGACGAGCAACCTTTAAAAATCATTGATTAGTCATTTGTCATTAAAATTTAATTTCTTTGATTAGGGAAATTACCCAAGCTAAAACAATCGTAATTAAAACAGAAATTTCTATAATTTTTAGTAAAGAAAATGACGATAGCCATTGTTTAACTGTTGTCATGCCAAAATTATTACGCCAATTAGAAAAATGTTCACTCCACAAAACAGGACTATCTTGACTGCGAAATTGCCAATTAAGCATCGATAAAATCAAAGGCATCCCTCCAACTTTAATACTCATTAATAAGTGAAGGGCGATCGCTATTACTAAGATTAACCAAGAAATGAGATGAGCATAGTACCAAAAATGATTTAATTCTCCTTTAGGTAACCATTTTTCATCCATCATCTTGCCAGAAAAAACCGCAAAAGTTAATGCCAAAATACTCACAGTATTAACTAAGCGATGCCAAGTATACCACCAGATAGGCTTACCTAATTGAGTTAGTTTAGCTAAAGAATTAGACTGAATTAATCTTCTTTGACCTCGATTAAAAGCATAAATAACAAATAGAGGAAAAATTAACAATGTCCATAAACCAAATGTTCCATGAATACCTTCAATTTCTGGAAATTGGGGTAAAAAAATTCTGCCCCAACGTCCATCATAAGTATCATAAGTCCAAAAAGCGGTAATGATAGCTAAAATAGCAAATAAGCCTGTTAACCCGTGAAGTATCCGTAGTAAAAATGGTTGATAAGGCTGAGAAAATTTACCTGACATAAAAATGCGTTAATTAAATGAAAATCACCTATATTAGAATAGTCATTTTATAAGGCGATCGCTCTATAATTATTCTTGGTTAAGTCACCATATTTTGCAAGTTTTAGTGAAAAGTTTTAATGAAGTGCGATCGCTAATATTTTTAATAACCAACGCCCGTAGAGTATTAGATGGAAGCTCCAAGAGCTAAAGTGGAGTTCATTGTTTTGTTAGTTATCGTGCTTATTTATTTAGTCTCAGTATAATCAAAGATGTCTTTAGAAGGCATTTTTCCTTGGAAAAAACCCTCGAATACTGCTTGAAATCTCTCAATATGTCCCAGTTTAATATAATTAGAATGTCCGATTAAGCTGGTTAATTCATTATATTTCTTGGGCTTACCAGAATATAAAATAGGAACAGATGCGATCGCTAAATCTTGTAATAATCTCTGCCGAGAAGGAGTATCCAAAAACTTTTCAGTTTCTCTATCCAGTACATCATATTCTAGAAAGTAATAAGGTAAAAAATCCTAAAAAATCGTATGCTTGGCATACAACCATTCTCCATCAAGAATGTAACGATTACCTAAAACCAAATACAATTTATTAGCTAAAGTATACGCCCATTGTTTAAAAAGACTAAAATGCTTTTCTCTAACCCCTCCCGTTAAGAAATTTCCGCGACTCTGTAATAACATTTCCCCTGTATCGCTAAAACTAATAGCAACATTAGCACCATCCATTTTTTCTTCTACAACCAGATGACAAGATGCGATCTCTTGAAAAAGAGTCTTATTCTTATTTTTTTTTTGAGAACGCAATCCCGAACCTTCTAAGTGATAAGTTTTAGGGTATTTATATATTTGTTTCATATTCTTAAAAAAGCCTTTATATTCCTAAGAAAAAGCGATATTTATTATCTGCGATCTCTTTTTTCGCTCAGATTCTTCTTAATTCGATTCGGAATTTTAGAAGTTTTGGTAGATTGCGATCGCAAATTAATGGTACATGAACCTCATTTTTGTAGATTATCTGAACTACAAAAACTTTTAGGCAGTATCAGTGGCTGAGATTGTTGAATTTCACCCATCCATGAAAACACTTGAATCATAAGGGATTGATTGTACTCAGCTTTGCTTTTATTATCTGAATTGAACCAACAAGTACCGCAGCAATCAGAACCACCATTCGGCATTATCACAACTCCTCAATTTGTCTTCAGCCATTGATGAGTCTACTTAAAATAATGACTGGCAACAAACAACTAAACAAAACTTTACCCTCAAACATGAGCTACCTCAGAGACGGGACTAAAACTTGATGTCAAAGTAAGAGTATCGAGTTTGGATACGACTCATGACAACTACTCTCAATTTTGCCACTGCACCAGGTCATCAAGTTTTAGCAGCAGCAGGTAAGAAGATATTACGTCCTGGAGGAAAAGCAGCAACGGAACAACTATTTACTTGGGCTAACTTTCAACCAGGAGAAACAGTATTAGAATTAGCAGCTAGTTTTGGGGAAAGTGCCATCCAAATAGCTCAAAGATTTAATGTTCGTGTTGTAGGAGTTGAGAAAAACCCAGATAGCTTAGCCAAAGCGAGAGAAAACATCAAAGCTGCGGGATTATCAGACAAAATAACTATTATTGAAGGAGATATCTTTCAGTTAGACAAGATTACCGATAAGTTCGATTATGTCTTAGCTGAAGCCATTTTAACCATGCAATCGGATGCAGGGAAAGCCAAGATACTAGCAGCGATTAAAAATCATCTCAAACCTGGGGGTAAGTTTCTTTCCCATGAAATGCTAGTTCACAGCAATGAGTCAGAAGTGCGTCAAAGTCTATCTCAAACTATTCGGGTTAATGCTAATCCTCTAACAATAGAAGCATGGAAAACAGCCTGTAGAAAAGCTGGTTTAACTTTACAGCAACAGCAAACAGGGGTAATGGGATTGCTTAATTTAGGTCAGATGGTACGAGATGAAGGTTTATTAGGAACGGTCAAAATTGCTTGGAATGTTTTAATTAATACCAATTTACGCCAAAGAGTCCTACAAATGCGCCGTAATTTTCAACAGCAGCGTAATAATATCGGCTACATCGTTTTTATCTCATCGGATATGTAGGGGCACGACGCTTCCTAAAGGATACCGCGACCCATAAAGCTAGTCCTTTAGGGCAAGGCTTGCGCCCATCATAAAACACAAAGGACAAACAACAAAATAACAAGGAGAAATTATGACAGTTGCATCATCTAACAATTCTTTTACTGCTACTTTGCAAGATTTAATTGAATATCCCACCAGTGGCATTCTTAGTAAAGTTTTACTGAAGGATCAAAATAGTCAATACACCTTGTTTTGTTTAGCAGCAGGTACAGAAATTGACGAACACACTTCCACCCGCAATGCTGTCTTAACCGTAGTGGAAGGAACAGGAAACCTTAATTTAGAAGGGAAAGATATTACTCTCGCGCCAGGATTATTTGTCTTTATGCCAGCAAATGCACCTCATGCTTTGCAAGCGAAAGAAAATCTAGCATTTGTTCTCACTTTATCGGAAAAATCTGTAAAAAAGCAGGTAGTTAGCCAACAAACTATTGATATCGTCAAATCTACTGCGAATGTACTCAAACAACATGGTAAAAAGATTACTACTCGGATGTACGAGATTATGTTTGACAAATATCCAGAAGTAAAAGCACAGTTTGATATGTCGGCACAAGCTAATGGTACTCAACCAGCTAAACTAGCTGCTGCGGTGTATAGTTATGCAACCCATATTGACGATCTCGATCGATTAAAAGCAATGGTAGATAAGATCGCCCATCGCCACGTCAAAACCCATGTTTTACCAGAACAGTATTCTATTGTGGGGGAATGTTTGTTAAAAGCAATTCAAGATGTGTTGGGAGATGCAGCAACATCAGAAGTGATGACGGCTTGGACTGAAGCCTATCAAGCATTAGCCGAGATTTTTATTGATCGAGAACAACAAATTTATCAAACGGTTGCTCATTAGTCATTAGTCATTGGGAATAGACAAATATGATAATGAAGAGCAATTCATCAATTTTCCATAATTCTTAGTTGAAAGAGGTATTGCTTCAGCGGAGAGAAGATATTAACAAGGTTGGACTAAGAGATTTGAAGCGTTAAGTAGGTGGGCTTGATTAAATATGAAATGGCATGACGGCTTAGGGATTTGTGGATTTATGGATGTAGGGAAACAAGATAATGTTTGAGTCTTATAAATTATTATGCCTACCTACTTATCTGTCCCACTAAAAAAACT
>NZ_LR213985.1:0-6886 GCF_900659865.1 Hyella patelloides LEGE 07179 | reverse complement strand
TGAAAAAGTTGCCTCTCAATTTAACGGCATACCAAAAAACACCTGTTTTTACGCAAGAAACTATTCCCAAAGTATTGCTCCATCGTCACACTACGAAAGAGGGGAGTTGGGGCAAAATTTCGATTATATCTGGTCAACTTTGCTATCGAATCCTCACAGATCCCCCTGAAGAATATTGGCTAACACCTGATTCGCCAGGTATTGTGGAACCTCAAGTTCCCCATCAAGTCGAATCCCTCGACCCTGTGGAATTTTATGTCGAATTCTATCACGAAGCGGAAAGCTAATATTCGAGTAGAAGCGAAGGAAAAAAAGCAGTATCGCGACTAAAAGGAAACATATCAAAGCTATATTTGCCTTACAACAATCAAATGCTCAATTTGTCCTAAAAAGTCCTCATATCGAGGTAATTCAAATGAAAATAATCCCCAAAATAGAACCCCTTGCTCAAATTTACTTGAACGGAAAACCCGCCAAAATTTCTGACATAACAGGTCAAGAACTTTGTGATTGGCTCATGGGCGAATTTCAACAGCTTCCTGTTAATATTATCCCCTCAGACCTTGAGCGTTATGAAACCGCCCAAGAAATGTTGGACGACCTTTCTCAAGAACGTCTCTATGTTTCTGGGCAAAGCTACGATACTGAGGTCTATCCCCAATTTTTCTGTGGATTTGCTTTCCAAGCCATTCACGATTACGACCACTACCAAAATAACTCCGACTTTAATTTAAGCGGAGAAATTGCCTCTTATCGAGCTACTGCCAATCGCGCTCCCAGTTTAGAAATTCAGAAAATTCTCTACTCGGAAATCGTTTTAAAATCTGCTGCTCGGCTCTATCTAGGTCATGAGCCTGAGTCCAAAATTGTGTTTGCGTAAGTAGGGATCAAATGCCAACCAATGGTCAGCAGTAGTAGTAAAGACAAAAGACAAAAGACAAAAGACAAAAGACAAAAGACAAAAGACAAAAGACAAAAGACAAAGGAGATAAATTATGTTTTGCGAACAATGCGAACAGACTGCTAGTGGTAATGGGTGTCATCAATGGGGTGCTTGCGGTAAAAGTCCTCAAGTGAATGCAGTACAGGATTTATTAGTCTATTGTTTGCGAGGACTCGCGGGTGTAGTAGTTAAGGCTAAAGAGTTGGGAATCGATACTAGAGAAGCAGACAGATTTACCTGTGAATCTTTATTTGCAACCATGACTAATGTAAACTTTGACCAGAAACGATTTACTAAATATATCAAAAAAGCGATCGCATTACGAGAAGATTTGAAAGCTCAAATTCAATCAGTAGCAGCTATTACTTGGTCGGATATATCTACCTACGAACCTGATTACACCGAAAGTTTAGTCGAACAGGGACAAAATTATAATTTAGAGTTAATTGGTAAGTCGGGAGCAAATGTAGATATCTTTTCTCTTAAACTGACTGCACTGTATGGTATTAAAGGTGCTGCTTCCTATGCTTTTCACGCTTATGAATTGGGACAGGAAGATGAATCAGTATATCAATTTACTCAACAGGTATTAGCCACCATAGATAGACAAGATTTGAGTTTAGAAGATTGGGTTAATTTAGTTCTAGAAATTGGCAAGATTAACTTCAGAGCGATGGAATTAATCGATGCTGGACATACTGGTACTTATGGTCATCCTATGCCTACTTCTGTACCTCTCAATGTCAAACTAGGTAAGGCAATTTTAGTTTCAGGACATGATATCAAACAGTTAGAAGCAATCCTCAAACAAACTGTGGATACTGACATTACTGTTTATACTCACGGGGAATTACTACCCGCTCACGGTTATCCCAAACTTAAAGAACAATATTCCCATTTTTACGGACATTTTGGCACTGCTTGGCAAAATCAGACTAAAGACTTTGCTAAATTCCCTGGTGCGGTTGTCGTTACAACTAACTGCCTGATGCCTCCCCACGAACATTATGAAGAAAAACTGTTTACTTTAGGACCAGTGGGTTATGCTGGCTTGAATTATCTCCCTGCTAAAGATGATGGTAGTGTAGACTTCACCCCAGTAATTGAAAAAGCCCAAGAATTAGCAGGATTTACCGCAGAATCAGAATATCGTCAGGTTACTACAGGTTTTGCTCGTAATGCTGTCTTAGGAGTTGCTGACCAAATTATTGATGCTGTCAAACAGGGTAAAATCCGTCACTTCTTCCTAGTGGGTGGTTGTGATGGGGCAAAACCAGACCGCAATTACTATGCTGAATTTGTGGATAAAGTACCCGATGATTGCGTTGTGTTAACCCTCGCTTGTGGTAAATTTCGCTTTTTTGATAAAGAAATGGGCGATATTGGAGGTATTCCCCGCTTGCTAGATGTAGGACAGTGTAACGATGCTTACTCGGCAATTCAAATTGCTATAGCTTTAGCTAATGCTTTTGAGGTGGGAGTTAACGAAATCCCCTTATCAATGATTATTTCTTGGTACGAACAAAAAGCTGTAGCTATTCTACTCACCCTACTATATTTAGGAATTAAAGATATCCGCCTTGGCCCAACTATTCCCGCCTTCCTTTCCGCTAATGTATTGCAGCTATTATCAGAGAAATACAACCTCAAACCAATTACTACTCCCGATGCAGATTTAGCAGCTTGTTTGAGTTGAATTCATTATTGTATTATTGGTTGTTGGTTGATGTTCTCGATCCTTTTTAATAATCAGCGATCGATAATCAATAACCAATAATTTATGGGGGTTAGAAACTGAACTAAAATAATTAGACAATAGTTAACATAGTTAGACAAATATTTTGGTATTATGTATTTATGTCTAACTTAATTGGAGTAAAAGAAGCAGCAGAATTATTAGGAGTATCAACGAAAACCATTCGTAGATGGGAAGCGAATGGCAAAATTTGCTCGACCAGAACAGAAGGGGGTCATAGAAGATTTGACGTTAGTCAATTATTGGGTAATAAGTCTGATGCCTCTTTAACAGTAGCTTATGCCAGAGTTAGTTCTCACGATCAAAGGAAAGATTTAGAGCGTCAAGCAATGGTATTAGAAGCCTATTGTGCTAAACAAGGTTGGAGTTATGAACTAATTAAAGACTTGGGTTCAGGAATGAACTACAAGAAAAAAGGTTTAATTAGATTAATTAAACTAATCTGCACTTACCAAGTGGAAAGATTAGTTTTAAGCCACAAAGACAGATTACTAAGATTTGGCAGTGAATTAATCTTTATGCTTTGTGAAATTTATGGCACAGAAGTAGTGATTATTAATCGAAGTGAAGATTCAACATTTGAAGAAGATTTAGCACAAGATGTTTTAGAAATAATTACTGTATTTAGTGCAAGATTATATGGCTCAAGAAGTCACAAGAATAAAGCATTAGTCAAAGAACTAAGAGAAGTAGCCGATAAAATTAAATAAGGATGCTATTAGGATTTAAGACAGAATTAAAAGTTAATAAGACTCAAAAAAATCTCTTGGCTCAACACGCAGGAGTAGCAAGGCACGCCTGGAATTGGGGATTATCTTTAACTAAAAAAATTCTCGATAATAATCAAGTAGAATCCAAAGCCCCAATAAAATTTCCTTCCGCAATTGATTTACATAAATGGTTAGTAGCCTTAGTTAAACCACAATATCCTTGGTATTATGAGGTGTCTAAATGTGCGCCACAATATGCTTTAAGACATTTAAGAAGGGCTTGGGATGATTGTTTTAAGAAAGCCAGAAAACCACCGCGTTTTAAGAAAAAAGGACGGTGTGACAGCTTTACTCTTGATGGTTCAATTACAGTAGAACATAATCGTATTAAAGTTCCTAGAATTGGCTGGTTAAAGACTTATGAAAGATTGCCCCAAGACACTTTACCGAAGTCGGTAACTATTAGTAAAAGAGCCAATAAATGGTTTGTTAGCTTTAAACTAGAAATAACTCCACATCCGACTCAAGTGCGGCTCAAAAATCAAGCTATAGCTGTGGATTTAGGGTTACTTAGATTTGCCACATTATCAACAGGAGAAGAAGTAAGTTCCCCAAGACCATATAAACAACTAGAAAAAAAACTAAGGCGACTACAATGGTTGAATCGTCATCAAGTAGTGGGTTCTTCCAATTGGAAAAAAACACAAGTCCGTATTGCCAAACTACATTACCGTATCAGTTGCATTCGTAATGATTTTATTCATAAGTTAACTACGACACTGGCTAAAAACCACAGCCAAATTGTCATCGAAGACTTGAATATCAAAGGATTAATGAAAAATGGCAAATTAGCCAAAGCTATAGCGGATTCGGGGTTTTATGAATTTAGGAGACAACTAACATATAAAACTGAATTATATGGCAGCAAATTAGTTATTGCCGACCGTTTTTTTCCCAGTTCTAAACTATGTCCTAAATGCCAACATAAAAAAGATAAACTTCCATTGTCTCAAAGAGTTTATCAATGTGATAATCATAACTGTGACTGGATAGCCGACCGAGACTATTCAGCTAGTTTAAATCTACTAGGGTTAGCTGAACCCGATGTCATGCCTGTGGAGAAGCTTGAGCCGACTCTCTTCGGTGAAGCAGGAACTAATAAACAGATAATGTCTAATATTGTCTAACTTTTAGAAAGCGGTTGTACTAATGAGCTTAAAAGAACTACAAGATTTTGTATTCGATTTTCATCGTGTCTCTTTGGCGGAGATGAAATTATACCTTCAAATTGATAGAGATGGTCTTAGACCAATGATTGAGCGGTTAATTGAAACGGGTAAAGTCCAAAAATCGCCCACCATAGAAAAGTGCCAAAGTTGTCAAAAGTGCGAATCCGATGAATTAGAACTTTATGAATGGATTGAAAATATTTAAAATCCTCATTAATTAAATAGTTGTGGCTTATTGAGTAAGCCTAACTAAATGTTAATAATTCTGGTTTGAAAATCATCAACATCCCAAAGAACAACATGAATATTCCTGCTGTTAGTTTAAGGATTTTTCCTTGGGTTTCACTCAGTCTCGATGACTTAAAAGAATAGACAAAGTTAGCTAAAATTGCCACCAAAGGGATGATATAAATTACGGCATAAATAGCTGTCCAAAATGTAGAACACAGCCAACGATTTGACGAGCAATATTGAAGCAGGCTGGTCATATAAACCGCAGGTAAAATAGCCGTACATCCCAACTCAATAATATTGACAAATATTGCTAGCAGAATTGTACCGCCCAAAGCAGTTAAAAACATAGTTTTATTTTGTTCCCCTGCTTTAAGTTCCCTAGAAATTTGGCTGGCTTTTTTACTCACAGCTAACTGTTGCTTTGCCGATAGAGAAAGGGAAAATCCCTGCTTAAAAAAGAAATAGTCTTTCAGATTAATTATTCCAGCGATTGCCACTACTATTCCTAACACGAACATAGCTATAGTTCCGTATTGTTCTAAAAACAAAGAACCAACCAAAACCATCGCCATAATAAACACAAAATACATAACTGCCGAAGTTATCACAAAGGTAGAACCAATAACCGCCATTTGTTTTCTACTTTTGGTATGGGTCAGTAATGATAAGAGGATAATTAAAACAGTAAAAGCACAAGGATTAAAGCCATCTGCTAGGGCAATTGTCGAAACAAAAAGAGGGAAAGGTAAGCTTTGGGCAAATTCTTTAATAACTATATCTGGAGTTGTATAGAAAAACCCAAATATGCTAATCATTATTATTACAATTAATCCTAACCAATAACGCGATCGGTTACGACGAGCTAAAACTTTTTTGACAATAATTGGATAAGCAAGTAAATATAAAATTGGTAATCCTATTATCTGCCAAGGTAGAGGAAAATTAGCCCTATTATCTATTTCTGGGACCTCTGTAATTGCTAAATTGACTGGATGTCCTAATTCAGTTTCAATGGCACTAATAATTTGATTTTTATAGCCAATGTAACCTTGATATACTTGGTTGTATTCTAATTCTCCATCGCTTTCGCTATAGCCAATAAATTGCTTATCTCCAATAACGGTACGAGGGACTGCTTCAGATTTCAGTTGATGTTGCTTAAGAAAATCTTGCCAGATTGTTGATTGTTCGCTAACTTCATAAGCGTGTAATTTAATTTCATTATTGAGTTGGGCAACATCTTCCATTACTGGTTTTTGCTTGAGACAATGGGGACAAGTTTTACTATGAAAAAAATAAATATCTACTGCTGATTCGACCGCTAATACAGGAGTTGTAAAACTTATGAAAGTAACTAAGCAATAAATAATTATGGAAATCAAAAATTTTTGATAGTCTCTCAGTTTCATGATGCTCCTGAAGGTAAAAACCAGCAATAAATTCAATAAACTTCTTCAATAATCAATAACTAGTCACTATCTAAAGAACCACGAAAACCAGTAATAATTCGACTACCATCTTTGAGGATATGGATTTCTATTTGGTCACTCGCCCAATCAAGTTTATTTTTTAAGTCAGGATTAAAAATATGAACTCTTTGATTACTAGAAGACACTAAAGAATTAGGGTCGTTAACTGCTAAAGATGACACAAAAGCACCATCAATTAAAATATCAAGTTGTGCCAACAATTCTTTACTACACGCAGGAGCATAATCTGCCTGTAATCTTTCTAAAGTAAAGCCAGTAAAAGACATCACATTTAGTCCTCCTGCTTTCACTTTTTTAGCTACTTCTATTAACGCTGGTGCTTGCCAAAAAGGTTCTCCCCCAGAAAAAGTTACCCCAGTATTTTTAGGATTATTTAAGATTTTGTCCACAAGATGTTCCACAGAAATTAACTGATTGATTTCAAATGACCAAGAGTCAGTATTAAAACAGCCATCACACTCTCTTTGACATCCTTGTAACCAAACTACTGCCCGACTACCAGGGCCATTTACTTCTGATTCATC
>NZ_LR213984.1 GCF_900659865.1 Hyella patelloides LEGE 07179 | reverse complement strand
ATGTTCGTTATCTTCAGATTGCTCTTGGCAGTTTAAGAGAATTAGATACTCAATTAATTATTGCTAAAAAAGTAGGTTTAGCTAAACCTCACATTCCGCAGAAAAATTTAATTTCTTCGTGATTTTTGAGCAATTTAGTCTACACACTTTAAGAGATAGAGAATACAGCGATTTTAGAAACAGAATAAGAACTAATATATTATTTGGTGTTTTTGAAGATTGGCGATTGCTATAAACGGCTATATTCAAGCAAATTCATTTAATTATTTCCTTGAGAAAATTATCTGCGGAATGTCAGCTAAACCAGAACTATTTACAAATGCAATGAACGAAGTAGAAGAAATGCAAAAAATAATGGTTTCTACTTTACAAAAGCTATCTAGATAACCCTCTTCACATCGATCTTCTTCCTTCTTCCTTCAAGTGGTGGCGCGGCGATTCATCTCCTACCTAAAGGACGAAGCTTTCTTGCCGCCACGCGGTAAATATCTTGATAACTTCCTCTTTATTTTCGAGATTAGTTAGTAAATACCAGGGATTTGGCAGTTGTTTGTTATTGTATTTTCTTTTCCAATAAACTACCACATTAAATCTATCTTGCCTTTTCTCTTCTGTTACCAAGACTTTAGTATCTAAAACTTTGTCTCCTGGTTTGATCTCTAAAGAATCAAGAGATTGATATTTTTTATAACGAGGTTTAATTTTAGTACTCTTATTTAATCTAAGAATAAAATAGATTTTCTTTTTAGTAAGCCAAAATGCGCTCATCTGTGCTTCTGTATTCTCTATCGCCTATCACTACTAGCTTATAGTCTTTCAGTAATTTTAGGACAGGTCGGATTGTAGCGACTTGCGACGGCTTCGCTAGTCCTTTAGGGTTCATAGAAACTACTGCTATGGGAAGGTCAGAATCAACAGTATCTACAGATATTCTGATCTTTTTAGCTCGTTGGGAATGTTTTACTAATGCTTTATCTCTCTAGCTAATGCATGAGAATTCATCTTATCTGCGATCGCATTTTGTCTTACAGATTAACTTTTGAAGAATATCTAAAATATTAGGGGCTTTGCAACGAAAAGCCCCTACTAATATTGGATTGATAACAAATACTAAATAATCTGGGATCAAAATCCCATAACTTTGGCGACATCGGCTAAATTTGGTTCGATATCTTTGTATGTCTCGTTGATGCTGTGGGTAATCGCGCTGTCGGGGTCTTTTAAACCGTTACCAGTTAAGACACAAACAATATTAGAATTAGCAGGTACGCGATCTTTTACTTTTAATAAACCCGCAACGGAGGCTGCGGATGCAGGTTCGCAAAAGATACCTTCTTCAGAGGCTAGGATGCGATAAGCATCTAAAATTTCTCGATCGGTGACAGCATTAAACTCTCCTTCACTGCTTTTCTGGGCATTAAGGGCTTTGTCCCAATTTGCAGGATTCCCAATCCGAATTGCTGTAGCCATTGTTTCAGGGTTGGGTACAGGTGCGCCAGAGATAAAGGGTGCAGCACCAGCAGCCTGAAAGCCCATCATTTTAGGTAATTTACCACATTTATTTACTTGATAATATTCATTAAAGCCCATCCAATAAGCGGTGATGTTTCCTGCATTACCCACAGGAATACACAACCAATCTGGAGCATCTCCTAAGACATCTACTACTTCAAAAGCTGCGGTTTTCTGTCCTTGTAAGCGATAGGGATTAACTGAGTTAACAAGGGTAACAGGATAGTTTTCAGATGCTTCTCGCACAATTTTTAGCGCATCATCAAAGTTACCTTTAATGGCAATCACTTCTGCACCATAAAGTAATGCTTGAGCTAACTTTCCTAAAGCTACATAACCATCAGGAATAATCACAAACGCTCTCATTCCTGCTCTTCTGGCATAGGCTGCTGCTGATGCCGATGTATTTCCTGTACTGGCACAAATTACCGCTTTTGCTCCTGCTTCCTTGGCTTTGGATATTGCCATGGTCATACCTCGGTCTTTGAAGCTACCCGTAGGATTAAGACCATCGTACTTGATAGACACCTTAACCTGACGACCAATACGATCGCTGATAGAAGGTACAGGAATTAACGGCGTATTACCTTCTAGCAAAGTTACTACTGGGGTAGCTTCACTCACAGGAAGATAAGAACGATAGGTTTCTATTAAACCTTGCCAGTTGTTGGCGCGAGTTGCAATGGCAGGTGATTTGGCTATAGTATCAGCAGGAATAATCGGAGTCACAATAATCAGCTATTAATAATTTGTTTAGTTATTAGTTGCTATTAAACAAAACAAGTAGAGTTTTAAGCTCTAAGTTTGGTCTAAGTTGGGCAGGACTCTAATATACTGCAACTCTTCAGACTTGGTTAACTCAACACTTAAAACTCGATCGCGATCGCTATAATTAGCTATTACTTTTCACTAATAACAACTTCAGACCTCATTTTACCCTGGTATCTGTTACGATTCCCAGATTTGCCACGAAAACGGTCTTTACGATAGCCTCCACGACCAGATTTTTTCTTGATAATGGGTTTGGCGAAACCATCTTCGGGTACTTCCCAATCTCCTTTCATCCATTGAGGACAATTTTGATCGTAAACCATTTGTAGAGCAGCAGCAGCGATTGCTTGGGGATCGTATTCGTCGCTCAACTCTCTCACTAGAGGTAAGAAGGAAGCTACCCTTTCATCGGCGAGAGTATCTTTAACTCTGGTTTTGAGTTTAGCGATGCGTTTGGCTTCTACTTGACTGCGACTGGGGATTTGAGCTGTTTCTATTTTTTGGCGAAGACGACGCTCAATTTGTTTGAGCATTCTGCGATCGCCTGGTTGCACGAGAGCAATTGCTGTACCTGTTTTTCCTGCACGACCAGTACGACCGATACGATGGATATAGGTTTCGGCATTATCAGGTAAGTCGTAGTTAATAACATGACTTAAATCATCAACATCTAGACCTCTGGCAGCGATGTCTGTGGCTACAATCATGCGAATTTTGCCGTCACGGAAGCGTTTTACTAGGCGTTCGCGCTGTCCTTGGCTTAAATTACCATGATACTCATCTACACTGTGTCCTGCTTCTTGAAGCTTGATAGCTAGTTCATTAGCGGTGCGTTTGGTACGAACAAAGATAATCGCGGTTTCTGGTTCTTCAATCTCTAGGATTGGCTGTAGAGCTTTATATTTGGGCCAGCCACGGGGAACAATGTAAACGTGCTGATCGATTCTTGTAGGTGCAGCTTGCTGTTGTTGCACTTTGATCATTACAGGAGATTGTAAGAATTGCTGTACCAAATCCTTAATCTCTCTGGGCATAGTAGCGGAAAAACAGACTGTTTGTTTCTCAGAAGGTGCTTGACGTAAAATAGTTTTTACATCATCAATAAAGCCCATGCTTAACATTTCATCGGCTTCATCAAGGACTGCTACTTTTAATTGATCCAGATGTAATTTACGTCGTTCTAAAAGATCGATAACTCTTCCTGGCGTACCAACAACTACCTGTACTCCTTTTCGTAGGGCAGTGATTTGTCTTTCGATAGATTGACCACCATAGACGTTTAGTACATAAATTCTGCGATCGCCGATGAAGTCTTTAATCGCTTCTCCTACCTGTTGAGCCAATTCGCGGGTAGGAGTCAGAATAAGTACTTGTACTGCCTTATTCTTAGGGTCTAATAGCTCTAGTGAAGGCAAAGAGAAGGCTGCGGTTTTACCCGTACCTGTTTGGGATTGACCAAAAATATCTCGCCCTTGAAGTAAAGAAGGAATTGCTTCTTGTTGAATTTGAGTAGGTTCAGCGAAACCTAGACTTTCTAGTTGTTCTGCACAAGCATCAGATAGTCCTAATTCTTTGAAAGTGATTGTCATAACTTACTTTTGTGTTTTGTGTTTTTACAGAGTTTACTTAAAAAAAACTTTACAGTTTTTAGCAGTTTAACTATGGCGTTCCTCTTGATATTTTCAAGGGGAAATAAAAAGGCTGTTTACTAATCAAAATCAGACTGCCGAATAAGCTGCTACAGGAACAACTTCGCCATAAAGATCGTAGGTGTCTGTCGCCGTAATAGTTACGGGAACTATTGACCCCAAAGACGCTTCTCCGCGTACATAGACCATGCCGTCTACCTCTGGAGCAAATCTAGCGCAGCGTCCGATTAGTTCCCCTGTATTGGGGTTTTCCTGTTCGATCAAGACATCAACGGTTTTGCCGAAACAAGCTTGATTATTACGAGCAGAAATCGGTTGTTGAATTAACATCAAAGTCTCACGACGGCGATCCATAATCTCTTGAGGGATTTGGTTTGACCTCTTGTATGCAGGAGTTCCTTCTTCTGGGGAGAAGGTAAAAACACCTACGTGATCGAACTGATGACGCTGAACAAATTCTGTTAAATGTTGGAAATGGGCTTCAGTTTCCCCTGGAAAGCCGACAATAAAGGTGGTGCGAAGAATAGCATTAGGTAAAGCTTCTTTAATTTTTTCTATGATGCCATCATTAACCCTACCCTGCCAAGGACGATTCATCGCCCGCAAAATTTCAGGATGAGAATGCTGTAGCGGTAGATCGAGATAGGGTAAAATGTTGGGAGTGTCGCGGATAGCTAAAATTACATTAGAAGTCAATCCTGTGGGATAAGCATAATGAATTCTGATCCAGGGGATATCAGTTTTACCCAAAACAGTCAGTAATTCTGCTAGTTTGGGTTTCCCGTAGATATCTACTCCGTAATTAGTTGTAATTTGGGAAATTAAGATAACCTCTTGTACCCCTTGGGCTGCTAATTGTTCTACTTCTGTGACAATAGATTCAATTGTCCGCGATCGCTGATTACCTCGCAAGTGCGGTATGATACAAAAAGCACATCTATAGTCACAACCTTCGGCTACTCTAACGTAGGCTACCCCTTCAGTAGTTGTACGGTACCGAGGAACTGTTTCATCAGCAATATATGTGGGTTCTTGGGAAATCTCTGTTACTCTTTCACCCTTTTCTGTTCTTTGGATAACATCAACTATCTTATGATAGTCACTACTACCGACTACTGCCACCGCTTCAGGAATTTCTTCTAGCAGTTCTTCTTGAAAGTGCTGTGCCATGCAGCCTGTGATAACAATTTTCTTATCGGCTTCTGCTAGCTCTACTAGCGTGCGGACTGATTCTTCTCTAGCAGCTTGAATAAAACTGCAAGTATTAACGACTACATAATCTGCTAACTCTTCGTTGGAGTCAACTTGATAACCAGCTTGTGCTAGCAAGCCTATCATATGTTCAGAATCAATACGGTTTTTCTCACACCCCAAATGGGATATGGCTATAGTTGGCTTTTCTGCCATACTTTACCTATTATTAATGACCATTACTAATTGTAGACAAGGAGTTTTTTGTTGCGTCAGACTCAATATCCCTATGATGATTACAGGTTTACTCTGTCGTAAATTTGATACTGACTGGAGCCGACTTGCGACTCGATAGGCATTGTACCAAGATTAAGACGAAGCTTACTGCAACCGTTGGTCAAGTTACTAAATTTATAACTTCCCCTGTGATAACTCGATAAATATTTAAGTTATTCGGCGAGCAAGGCAAGATATCGCCTCTGACTACTAATAAATTTCTATGAATCGGATATTTTAGATAATCACGATCATAAAATTGCTATTGTTAAGTTATTGTAACAGATACTCGAACAATTGGAAACAATTCTGTATTTATGCCTGGGTTTTTAATTGCACCTGACGTTTCTCCATTATACCTTAGTAACTGAATTTAATTAATTATTAAATGGTTAAGATTGCTTAGTTACCTAAGTATCGCTTTATTCTGTTTTCGCTCGAGGGGTTAGTGTATATATGTAATCTGAAAAAGATTTGTAATTTACGAATATTGCCATGACACCAGAAAATGCCTTGGAAAAACTGAAGTGGCGTTACGCCGTGAAAAAGTTTGATTCGACAAAAAAAATTCCTGATTCAGTATGGCAGTTGTTAGAGCAAAGTTTAGTTCTTTCTCCGTCTTCTTTTGGTTTGCAACCATGGAAGTTTTTTATTGTCCAGAATTCCGAAACTCGCGAACTATTATTACCCCACTCTTGGGGACAAAAACAAGTTGTTGATGCTTCCCACTTGGTAGTACTGGCAATTAAAAAGAATCTAGACGATGCTGATGTCGATCGCTACGTTCAAAGAATGGCACAAGTGCAGCAAGTCCCTATAGAAAAATTAGAACAGTTTGGCGGAATGGTCAAAGGATTTCTCAATAATCCGCCTTTTCCTTTTGAGGTTAATAGTTGGTCAACCAGACAAGTCTATATTGCTTTGGGATTCCTGATGACTTATGCTGCGATGTTAGATATCGATACTTGTCCTATGGAGGGTTTTGTTCCTAGTGAGTATGACCGAGTTTTAGGATTACCAGAAAAAGGATATAGTGCTGTTGTAGTTTGTCCTGTAGGATATCGTGCTGAAGATGATCCTGCTGCGGATAAACCTAAAGTTCGTTTTCCCACAGAAGAAATCGTGGAATATTTGGATTGATAATCACTACAGAATTTTATGGCGATGTAGGTGGGATGATTAAAGTGTTGGGTATTTTTGGGGTTTCATCAGCAATGCTATTATGTTTTATGTTTCAAATTAACACCTTGTACTCTACATTATCCCACCTTTACGATTAAATAATAAGTAATATTTTTAATTATATTGCTTATCGTTTTGAATTAAATATTGTTAACTAATGAGTCTTACCCCAGAGCAAAAAGCAGCAGTTTATACTTCTTCTAGTGTAATAGTAGTAGCGAGTGCAGGTACAGGAAAAACTCATTTATTAACAGAGAGATTTCTCTTTTATCTCCAAAATCGAAACATTTCTCCTTTACAAATTGTGGCTGTTACTTTTACTGAAAAAGCTGCTCGAGAATTGCGATCGCGAATTCGTGGTTTAATTAAAGAGAATCTACCAGATCGTTTTTATGTTTTAGCGGAGTTGGAAGCAGCACCAATCAGTACTATTCACGCTTTAGCTGGTCGTATTTGTCAGGAAAATTCAGAGGTTGCAGGAATTCCTGCTAATTTCGCGGTTTTAGAGGATGCCAAGGCAAAAATTTGGCTACAAGAAGGGATTGAAGCTGCATTGGCTAATCTTCCTCCCCAATGTTTTACAGATATTCCTTATTCTTTAATGAAGGAAACTATCAATTGTTTATTGAACGATCCCTATACAGCAGAAAAAGCTTTACAACAAGGTATTCAAGATTGGGAAGCGTTAATTAATCTCGGTAGAAAAGAAGCTTTAAAAAAATTATTTAACCATGATTTATGGCAAAAGTCTAGAGATATTTTGCTGAAAAATATCGGTAATTCGGGTGATAAATTAGAAACGATTCGTCAGGATGTGGTTGTAGCAATTGAAGAGTTAGAAGAGGGTAATTACAGTAATCATTTGATAGCTGTTCTTGATAAAATTAAACTCAATGTAGGAAGTAAAAAAAATTGGCAAGATATCACTATAGTTAAAAATGCTCTTAAAGAAATTAGAGAGTTAACTAAAGAAGTTATCAAAGAGGGTTTAATTGATTTAAAGTTATCAGAAGCAGATGCCAGATTACAGAAAATGCTACCTGCTTTAACAGAAGCTTATCGAGATGTTACTAACCATTTAACTCAGCTAAAACAGCAAGCAAGGGTTTTAACTTTTGCTGATTTGGAGATTTACGCATTAAAGGCTTTGGCTAATCCTCAAGTGAGAGAATATTATCAGCAGCGATGGCGAGTGTTTTTGGTTGATGAGTTTCAAGATACTAACCCTACTCAAGCCGAGTTATTAAAAGCTTTAACCAGTAATGTAGAGTTGACTATAGTTGGGGATATCAAGCAATCTATATATGGTTTTCGTCGCGCTGATATTCGGGTATTTGCCGATTTTAGAGAAAATATTTTGCAAAATCAAGGTAAAGAGGTAGTCTTAAGCACTAGCTTTCGCACTCATCAACCTTTAATTACTCAAATTAATCAAATTTTTCAGCCTTTATTAGGAGAGAATCAGCAAGATTTAGTTGCCTATCGGGAGTTTTCACCTAATGGAGAGCAGGGGAGCAACGGAGACGGAAAGACAATAGAAAATAGTGTAGAGACGTTTCATGAAACGTCTTTATCTGAAAAATTTGTTCCTTATATTCAGGTTTTTGCTGTTGCATCAGATAAGGAGACAGATAAGAGTCAACGTCAGAGGGTTGAAGCTTACCATATTGCAGCGAGGATCGAACAAATACTAGATAATAAGACGCTGGTACATGATAAGCAAAGCCAAACATTGCGTCCTATAGAGCCAGGAGATATTCTAGTTTTAACTCGTACATGGTCGCCTTTAGAAATATATGGTGAGGCTATATCTGCTTTAGGAATTCCTATTGCACCAGCAGGAGGGGGAAATTTATTAACTACCAGAGAGGCTAAAGATTGTTGGGCATTATTGCGCTTTTTGGCTGATACTCAAGATAATATCGCTTTAGTGGCAGTATTACGAAGTCCTTGGTTTGCTATTTCCGATCGCATTTTATTCCAAATTGCCCAAACTTTTCCGCGACAAGATAAAGAAGATCGACCTAGCTGGTGGGAAAGTATCCAGAGCAGTGATTATCCAGAATTAGAATACCCTGTCAGGGTATTAACTGAGTTATTAGAGCAAAGGGATATCGATCCTCCTTCTAGATTACTGCAAAAAAGCGATCGCTTAACAGGCTATACCGCAATTATTAGTAACCTTGCTGGAGGAAAAAGGCGTTTAGCTGATTGGAAAGGCTTTAGAGAGTTTATCAAAGAGTTAGAAGCAGGTACACAAGATATTTTTGGAGTTGTTCGCGATTTAAAGCAACTATACGATAATGAGGCGCAAATTGCTCGCCCAACTTTAGAAATAGATAATGCAGTGGCGTTAATGACTATTTACGCAGCGAAGGGTTTAGAAAGGTCATTAGTAGTGGTAGCAGACTTAAATAAAGAAAAGCCCCCATCATACCCTACGGTTTATTTTAGCCGTGAATGGGGTGTAGCAGTTAAAAGTAAAGACGATCGTAACAATTACCAAAAACCAGTTTTATATAAGTGGCTGGAAAATCAAAAACAAAACCAAGAATCAGTGGAAGCTTTGCGCGTATTGTATGTAGCTCTTACTAGAGCCAGAGATTACTTGATTCTGACTGCCAATCAAGAAGATAAAGGAGATTTAAAACTTCTTTCTCCTGGTTTAGCTGCTGCGGAAATTCCCATAGAAATTATTCCTTTTGAAGCGAAAAAATCATTCTTTACTGCTGCACCTTTGCCACCAATACCTAATAGCAGCCCCGCCTTATTAATTAACTCTGTAGGCTCTGGAATTTTTGAATTACCTGTAACTGCTTTAACCGAATATGCTCGTTGTCCTTATCGGTTTCAATTTCAATATCTTCAAGGACATCCAGGGGTAGGAGAAGGTATTGCTTACGGGATGGAAATTGGCTCTTTAGTTCATAAAGCATTAGAACATAATATTACTAACACGACTCGTTTAACGCCTTTTTGTAGTCATAGTTTGTCACAAGAAACCGTCACCGAAGCTTTAGATTTAGTTGCTGACTTTTTAAACAGCAATACTTATAAAATATTTCGGGATACTGCAATTAAAAAAGAACATCCCGTTAATTTAAAAATAGGCAAAATAAACTTCTCTGGAGTAGTGGATTTATTAGGTAAAGATTGGCTCTTAGATTATAAAAGCGATCGCCTTATCAATCCAGAACATCATCGTTTTCAATTGTGGGCATATTCTCAAGCATTGGGTTATAACCATGCATATATTGCTTACTTAAGACATAATTATGTATATAGTTTTGAGGAAATTAATTTAGATGCGATCTCATTTGAAGCCGAACAATTAGTAACCGAAATAGTAGCAGGTAATTACCAACCAAAACCCTCCATTGAAAACTGCTCTATTTGCCCCTATAACTCTTTATGTAAATTCAACATTTCACTTATTAGCGATCGATAAACAATGAATAACTATTAAGTATGATTAAACGAGATTAGATAGATGAGTTATCTAGGAATTTGATTCTCAAATATGTTTGCTGTAAATCTAATCAATGTTATTCATTTATATGACTAAAATAATTATATATTATAAAATTTATCACTTATCACTTATCACTTATCACTTATCACTTATCACTTATCACTTATCACTTATCACTTATCACTTATCACTTATCACTTATCACTTATCACTTATCACTTATTACTTATTACTTATTACTTATTACTTAATTAATCATGACTTCTAAAAAGAAACCCAATGGCTGTGGCTGTGCTAATATTCCCATTTCTGTAATCTTACTTTTTATTGGTGGTGGTTATTGGGCATTTAGTAAATATGGTATTCCTGATGTCAATCATTTAGTATCGAGAATCAAAGGAGAAGAAGTTGCTCCAGCTTTAACTCCTACCCCCACTCTTCCTGCTGCGCCTATTATTGAGAATCCTAATTTACCCACTTCTCCTGTTGTACCTTCAACAACACCAAATAATAGTAATTCACCCCAAAATAATTTACCCACTACACCTGTAGTAACAGCTAAACCCCAACACAATAATCAACCAGTTACTCCGCCAAAAACGACACCTCAACCAGATAACGAAGCAGCTACTCCTCCAGAAACTAATACCCAAACAACAAAACCGATACCTGTTAATAACTGGCAACAAAAAGAGATTAGAGGCATTTATTTTAGTCGCTATCAAATCACTAATAATGCTAGCGAAGCCATGATTCGTCAACGAGTACGATACTATAAATCTCAAGGAATTAATACGATTATCCATGGAGTTTGGGGTAACGCTTGTACTATGTATAATAGTGAAGTGATGCAGCAAAAATTAGGTTTTAAAAGTTGTCCTAATTTGTTTCGCGATCGATGGCTTAACTGGTTAATAGATGAAGCTCATAAGCAAGGAATGGAAGTTCATGCTTATTTTGAAAAAGGAATTAAAATAGATAAGAATAGTCCTATTTTTGATTTAGCAGTTGATAAAAAATGGCTAGTACCTGGAGTAGATAGAACTTATGCTGGAGTTGACCATTATGTATTAGATGTTGAGAATCCAGAAGTTGCTAATTTTTTCCGTGATATCTTAGTAGAATTTGTCAAAAAATATCCCGAAATTGACGCAGTACAGTGGGATGATTATTTGGGTTATCATGCAGAGTTACCAGGCAAAGTAGATCGCACTGAACATTTAACGAAATTTGTGCAAGAAATGATTTCTGCAATGAAAGAGGCTAACCCCAATGTTAGTTTTGATATTTGTCACCATAATCCCTATTGGGCGAAAAGATACTTTGCTGCTGATTGGAAAAAATGGGGCGTAGATCGAGTATTTATTCAAGCTTATAACGAAAAAGGTTTTAAAGAAGAATTAAACTATGTCAAAAAATATGATGGAGTTGCTATTACCGATCGCCAATTTCATCGTTTACCGCAACTAATAGAAAGTAAAGCTGTTAAAAGTATTTTAGTTTTTCCTTTATCTGGAAAGCCAGAAATAACTGCTGCTGAGTTAAAAACTTTGACTGAGAAAAACAATTAAATAAGGTAAGTAGGTATGAGTAATTAAATATAATATAAAATTAGGATCGCAAAGTTTATATTGGAGCTTTACGTCTATCCGATAGAGATTACTTACTACCTACTATCTATTACTTAACTCTACTAAGTTATAAAAAACGGCGTTGCTGAATCAAAGTATGATTTTAAAAATTAGAGCTTTTTTATAAATCTTTAGAAAGCTTAGAGCTTAGAGCTTAGAGCTACGAACCTTATCATTATTGATTTCATACCTGTCTTGAACGAGTTGCTCATTGAGGGAAACCCAAGGGGCTGATTCTGTCGTTTCACGGCAGAACTTGTAAGCCCCGCCCAAGACCCCTAAAGGACTCGGCTTCGCCGTCGCGCACTCGTTCGCTAAATCAGCAACGCC
>NZ_LR213983.1 GCF_900659865.1 Hyella patelloides LEGE 07179 | reverse complement strand
CCCTCTTCTGTCAGACTCCGAAAACTTTTATCATTTCTAAATCCTGAAGTCTTTAGAGAGAAAAGAATTGCTCTATTTTTTTCTAATAAGAAAAACTTAAATTTAAAAATGGCTGTAATCCTCTCTCTGTAAGGATCGATATCGGAAAGTGACAGAAGAGGGTTATGTTATGATGCCCAATCATCTGCATGGAATTGTTGTTATCGATCGCTCTACCCAAAAATTCAACACATCGTTACAACCCACAGATAAATCAAATAAATTTGCGCCATTAAAACCAGGTTCGTTATCAGCAATTATTCAGCCTTATAAAGCATCTGTAACTCGTTGGTGTCGTAAAAATGGTGATGATATTTTTCGTTGGCAATCTAGATTTTACGAACATATTATTCGCTATGAAAGAGGGTTAGAAAATATTCGGAATTATATTGTGAATAATCCTGTTAAATGGTCAGAAGATAAACATCATCCCATGAATATAAAAAATTGAATAGTTTTCCCGATAATGGTAGAGACGCGATACATCACGTCTTTACAGGGTGTAATTGTTACGATTAAAATTTGTATAGATTAGTATATGGTTAATATGCGATCGCTTTTTTAGACATTAAATAACTAATCGCAATATTAATATTTTTATAGCTTTTATATAGTATGTTGAATAGAATCTAAATATTTAAATAAGCTTTTGAAGAGTAACTTAGTATTTAGAGTATTCAATCGAGATAAACTCAAAATGGAATTCACTAGAATTGGACTAGAAACCTGGGACATAGTATGGTTTGCAACAGATAGTCAAGGATCAATAGCTTATTTTACTTCTGGTCTTTACGGTAGTTTACCAGACAGTATTATTGCTTCAAAAGAAGATTGGGAGTTTATAGCAGATTTTTTCATCGAACAATTTGAAGAAAATACTGTAGGACAATTTGATTCTGATTGTTTCGATAAAGTTACAATGCCTACCGATAATTCGATCGAAAAAAAGCGTTTTGCATTTAGCGAATATATAGAAATGTCGAGAAAAGGATTATATTCTTACGACTCCTATGATACAAAGCTTAGATATGGAGACTATTATAGGGTTAGTTATCCTATCAAACCTCTTAATTTTGAAAATTTACCTATATCTATCCCAAAAATCCTGGAAAAAACTAAACTTAATAATATAAACTTTAAAAAAGACAAAAATATAAAAAAAAATAACATAATAAGCTAACTAACTATAATGTATTTTTACCGATCTTTCACGCAATAGATTTACTTAAATTTTTGCTTAACTTCCAAACTTCTTAAACGATTAATAGCTGCTGCGAGTTCAAAACTACGAAAGAAAGCTAACTCTCCAGAAGGATATTCATTGATAATATCTAAACCTTTTGTGGCGATATCTTTATCTATTAAATTGAGAATTTGGGAAATAGTAAGAGGTTGTTGAAGATAGTTTTGCTTACAATAAATCATAGCAGCAGCGATCGCTTTTAACTGTCCGTTATCTACTAATTGTTCTACAGCATTAAGCTCGATATCTTCTTTACCAAAGATAATGGTGTCTAAATCTCGTACTTTGGTTTTGACATCTCTTTTATCGGTACTGGGATCGATACTGTTGGCTACGGGTATTCTAGGGGTAATTGTGCCGAAATGTGTTCCACCTTCTGCTTGTCTTTCTGTAGGATAGTCTTTGGCGATCGCTTTTGCTTTGGTGGTAGCATTGTGGGGTAGGTAGCTATCCATTGCAATTACAGTATCGGCTACTTCAAAGTAATCTCCGCTTCCTCCCATTACTAAGATCGTAGAAACACCATAGTCGTTGTAGAGTTGTTTTACTTTATCAATAAAGGGGGTAATTGGTTCTTTTTCTTTGACGATCAGCATTTGCATTCGGCGATCGCGTATAGTAAAGTTAGTAGCGGATGTATCTTCGTCTATCAGTAATAATTTAGCGTTGGCTTCTAAAGCTTCGATAATATTTGCTGCTTGGGAGGTGCTACCACTAGCATTAGTAGTCGAAAAATTATTAGTTGTGCGATTACCTGGTAAAAGATTGATAAAAGGGGATATATCAACTCCTGTAACGCTACGTCCATCTTCAGCGCGAATTTTAACTGCATTGGGGTTAGTTACCACTAATTCTCTTCCATCCCCAGGGATCTGATTATAAACTCCTAATTCGATTGCTTTTAATAAAGTAGATTTTCCATGATATCCACCACCGACTATTAAAGTAATTCCTTGGGGTATACCCATGCCTTTTATTATGCCTCGGTTGGGACAGTTAAACTCCACTTCTAGATCGGGTGGAGACTTAAAAGGGATAGCTGTTTCTGTTAAAGGACGAAAATCCACCCCACTACGACGGGGTAAGATTGCACTATTAGGAACAAACGCCACTAAATTATTACTGGGTAATTGTTCTCTTATATAGTCGGCATCTTCTACAGTTTCCACTTGTTGCTGTAGCGCATCTTTATCCAAGGCATCATATAACAATGCGGAGACAATATCGGGAATATCTTCACATAGCATAGCCGTTGCTTGACGACCTAATACCCTTCTTCCTCTCGCGGGTAAACCAACAACAAAACGGATCTCTACATACTCATCATCAATTAAAACTGATGTCCGCTCTAAAACTTCCTGTCCACAACTAGCAATTGCTATTAAACCACTTTTACCCGTACCCCGACGAGTACTCAAATTACTCGCTACGGTTGCAAACTCTCTTGTAATGTAATCCCGTAACGCTATTTCGCGACTTTTATTCTTATATAGTTGCGTGGGAAATTTAGCGATAGCTTGGGGTATTTTAACCCTGAGTTTACTGGGAGAAGCAAAGGGATCGCCTTGTATGCGATCGCAGATTAAGCTAAAATCATCGAACTGATAGCTACCCTTAATATCTTTGTAGGCTTTATAGCCAGCACCATCAATTCTTTGTAGAATATTTCTGAGATTTTGCGCGTTAGACATTTTGTTCAGTAACCAGTAATCAGGAGTCAGGAGTCAGGAGTCAGGAGTCAGGAGTCAGGAGTCAGGAGTCAGGAGTCAGGAGTCAGGAGTCACGCCCGTTAGTCTAAACAGTATTTTTAGTGTTTTTTCTTAAGAATAAATAATTCTCTATATATCTAACTATTGCGTGAGAATTGGTATCGGTTATTATTTCTTTCAAGGGTTTTCTGGCAAAAATTCATCAATATCTTTTAGGAAATCGGCTTTTTTGTTGTTTTTGATTGGAAAATTAAATTTGCGATCGCTATTTTGTTTTCTAATGATAATAAAAAATTATAGCGGATTTCGGTAAAAGCGATCGCCTTATCCTAAAGAGAAAAAAGAGGTGTTACGTCTATTTTGAAGTTTCTTCACTCAATAAAGAGATCGCTTCATCACACCAGGAAATCCGATAACTTTCGTAACCAATACCACAACGCAAGGTAGCGTAAATACATTTTTGCTTATAGGATAACTTGGATACATCAGGAAAGTTCTGCTGTTCTATTTCTTTATAAACTGATAACTGTTGAGTATGAATTTGACGATGTCGTTCAATTTCTTGCAAAATTACCGATTTAGGAGCTAAGTGAGCTGAAATTACTTTAACTAGCAAATCTTCACGAATAGCCATTGGCTCTGCTGGTTCTAACACCCAGTTTTTAAGCTTTTCGATCCCTTTGTCTGTTATCTGATAGATTTTTTTTGCTGGACGACCTTTTTGGGCAATAATTTCTGAATCGATCGCTTCTTCTTTTTCTAATTTACCTAATTCTCGATAGATTTGCTGTTGACTGGCTTGCCAATAGCAGGCTTTGGTTTGGGAAAATTTTTTCCACAGATCGTAACCACTGTAAGCTTCATCTCCTAGTGTTGCCAAAATTGTGTGCGCTAATGCCATATTCAGTCGTTAGTTATTGGTAAAGAGTAAAGAGTGAATCAACTAGCTAATAGTTTTCTTCTAAATTAGCTTGACATACTCAATTTGTTTAGTATACTATTATTTTTATATACAAAAAGTTTTATACAACATAATGTATATAAAATAACATATTGTCTACTAGCAAGATTAAATAATAATGAACAATAATTGAACGCCGATCGACCTATGAAAAATATTGCTATTCAGTTCGCAACTATAATCTTATTGTGTCCTTATTTACATTTTCCCAGTCAGGCACAAAACATCGATCCAGAAATGGAAAGCGATCGAGAAGATATAGAAGTAACTTCAGAAGAAGAGGAAGAAAAGGAACCAACTCGTAGCTATATTGGCTTGGGAGGTACCATCGGTATTAGTGGCGATGCCACCCCTTTAGGAGAAGGCGGGTTTTCTCTAATCGGGAGAAGTGCATTTACTGATAAGTTCTCATTACATACTTCTAGTCTTTTTCAAGACGATGGGTTAAGTTTATTTTCCCTTACTCTGGGGTTTCCCATAGGAAATAGCTCTTCAGAACGGGAATTATTGTTCCCTTTTGCGGGAGCAGGAATAGCGATAGAAGATTTATTTGGTGATTTTGGAGTAGATGCTTTAATTACCACGGGTGTTGATATTCCTATCGGTAAGAAATTTGTCGGCACAGCAAGAGTTAATATTACTTTTCCTGAAAATGATACGGATATTGGCTTACTACTAGGAATTGGCTACAACTTCAGCATTTCTGATTTATTTTAATAAATTTTTCTCACTCGGTATTAAAGTCATGGATAAGCAGTACATCTCAAAATTTCCCGAACCAGAGCGATCGCCTGAATTGAAAGAATCGACCTTGACAATAAAACCCCAAAATTCTCCACAACTAAAAAAATGGCAGGTAGTTTCAGCTAGTTTAATTCTTTTACTTACTGGAGTGGGTATAGGTAGAGTTGAGACAAATCAAGCTCCTACGCCAAGTCAACAGCTAACTCAAGTTAATCCACTTCCTGTTAAGACAACCCAGATTCAATCAAGCAAAAGTTATCAATTAGTGCAAAGCTACACGGGTGAAGTAGTGGCGAAACTACAGAGTGAAATCGGTTTTGAACGCGGTGGTAAATTAGTGTCAATTTCAGTGGATGAAGGAGATCGCGTTACTACAGGTACAGTTGTAGCCCAAATAGATACAAGCAATTTGTCAGCACAACGCCAGTCATTAGTCGCTCAAAAAGCCCAAGCAGAAGCTAGATTAAGAGAACTCCAAAACGGTGCAAGAAGCGAACAAATTGCAGCAGCACAAGCCAGTGTCAGGGACATAGAAAGGCAATTAGAATTAGAACAAATTAAACGCGATCGCCGAAAATATCTTTACGAACAAGGAGCGATTTCCAAAGAACAACTAGATGAAATTGACTTTAACTCCCAAGCATTGTCAGAGCGTTTGGCTAATGCTCAAAGTAATTTAGCAGAATTAGTTAATGGGACTCGTTACGAGCAAATAGCAGCACAAAAAGCCGTAGTCGAGCAATTATCAGCGCAAATTAACGATTTAGAAATTACTATTGCCAAAAGCTCCCTGAAAGCTCCTTTTTCTGGAATAATTGCCTTGCGTTATTTTGACAAAGGGACAGTAATTGAGACAGGTAATCCTATTGTACGTGTGGTGGAAGATAGTCAGCTAGAGGTAAAAATTGGCGTACCAAACGATATAGCTACACAATTACAATTGAAAAGTCAGCAGGAAGTAGAAATTGGAGGAAAGACTTATCCAGCGAAAGTCAAGGCAATCTTACCAGAAGTCGATCCAGCTACTCGTACTCGGACAGTTGTTTTGCAGCTAGCATCAAATGTTCGAGTTTCTCCCCAACAAATTGCACGCTTACCAATAACTCAAACTGTTGCTACTGAAGGCTATTGGCTACCTGTAACTGCATTGGTTAAAAGCGATCGCGGTTTATGGTCTTGTTATGCTGTAGTTGCAACACAGAATAATGACGCTAATTCCTATAAAATCGAACGCAGATTATTAGAAGTGTTAGAAACTAAAGGAGGACAGGTTTTAGTTAGAGGAACACTTAAAGAAGGAGATGCGATCGTTACTGATGGAACACAAAGACTTGTTCCAGGACAATTAGTTAGTACTGTTCACCATTAGTTATCTTTCAATTTCAACTAATTTTTCAGAAAATAATGAGGTAAAAAAATGAGAAATACAACCCAGAAAAATGGGGCAAAAGTTGGAGCTACTGCTATTATTTGGAGTTTAGCAACAGGAATAATGGCTATTTGTATTCCTTTAGTTAATGTATCTCGAAGCGGTATTATTTTACCAGTAGCTGTAATTATCGGAGTTAGTATCAGTACTATTGCAGTTTGGTTCAGTGGTAATCAAAAAGCAGTTGAATCAGCTAGAATTTTTCAACAAATAGAACAGCGAATTAGAGATTTAGAGGCTATTTCTAGTAGTCAAGATTTTGATGATACGAAAAGAATCAAGTAATTAGACAAATCAATTAAAGCCTAATTGCATCTGTCCCCAAAAGATTAGGTAAAAATTTAGCTAAAATTAATCGCTTAATTGCTGTTTGATTTGAACTTTTTATTGTTTCACTTTAATTACTCTTTCTAATAGATTCAAGCGTTCTGGATTAACGATCTCCATCTCAAATTAATCTTTCTACCTCCCAGTAATTAACAATCAACAATCAACTATTGTCAGGGCAGTTCGCGCGATGGGTCGCGAGTCCTTTAGGGAACTGCCCTTACTAACAACTCAAACCAATTAACTCTATTTATATCTTTATAATTATTATGTTCACCCTATTTTATCGTAATGTCCGCTTACTAATTCTTACTATTATCTTGATTAGTGTTTGGGGAATTTCTTCTTATTTCACTCTACCGAGATTAGAAGACCCTGAATTAGTTTCTCGTAGTGCGACAGTTAAAACTTTTTTCCCTGGTGCTGATGCTGAAAGAGTGGAAGCTTTAGTGACAGAAAAGATTGAAGACAAGCTAACAGAAATTGAGGAGATTGATACCTATCGATCGACTTCTCGTGCTGGTAGTTCTATTATTAATATTGATTTACAAGATACTGTTGCTAAACAAGAAGTAGACCCCGTTTGGTCGCGGGTGCGAAATAAACTAGATGAAGTAAATAACGAACTACCTGCTAATATTAGCGATCCAGAATTAGAAGAAGGTAAAGTTAAAGCCTATGCCTTGATTGCTGGTTTGACTTGGCAACAAGACGATCGACCTAACTATGGGATTTTACGTCGTCAAGCGGAAGTTTTAAAAGAACGTTTAGAACGAATATCGGGAACAGAAGAAGTAGAAATTTTTGGCGATCCAGATGAAGAAGTTGTCGTCGAAATTAATCCTCAAGCTTTAGCTAGTTACAATCTAACAGCAAGAGAATTATCACAACAAATTGTTCAAAGTGATAGTAAAATTGCTGCGGGACAATTACGAGGTCAAGATAATAACTTACTGATTGAAGTCGCTGGAGAATTAGATACTTTAGCCAGAATTAGACAAATTCCCCTTAATTTTGGCGATCGGGGTCAATTTGTTTCTTTGCAAAACATTGCAACCATAAGTAAAGGAATTACCGAACCTGCTAATGAACTTGCTTTAATTAATGGTTATCCTGCTGTCGCAATAGCCGTTCACGTAGAATCAGGACAAAGACTAGATATTTGGGCGAAAGCAGCACAGCAAAAAATAGCCGAATTTCAGTCCGAGTTACCCAGTAGCATTGGTTTGCCGATTATTTTCGATCAAAGTAGTTATGTCGAAGCGAGGCTAAATAGTTTAATTTTTAACCTGTTGCTAGGTGCAGCTTTAGTCTTTGGCGTAACTGTAGTCATGATGGGTTGGCGAAGTGCTTTAATAGTTGGTTCGGCTTTACCCTTATCAGTATTAATGGTGTTTGGTTGGATGAATTGGTTAGATATTCCTCTGCACCAAATGTCGATTACAGGATTAATTGTGGCACTGGGTATTTTAATTGATAATGCGATCGTCATGGTTGATGAGGTACAAAATCAACTGCGACAGGGAATTAGAGCTAAAGTTGCACTTACTAATAGTATTAAGACTTTGGCGATTCCTCTATTAAGTTCCACTCTGACTACTGTGTTAGCTTTTTTACCCATCGCCCTGTTACCTGGAAGTACGGGTGAATTTGTGGGAACGATCGCGATTACGGTGATTGTCGCTGTTTGTTGTTCTCTATTTATTTCTCTAACAATCATTCCCACTTTAGCAGCTAAGTTGCATCGTAATAGTAAGGTGGGCAATGCCCACCCTACAGGATGGTTGCAAAGTGGTATTTCTTTTCCTTTCTTGACTAGGTTATATCAACGCACTATCAAATTGGCGATCGCTAAACCTATTTTGTCAATTTTGCTAGCTTTGCTCTTACCAATTATTGGTTTTATACAAGCTGGTAATCTCGAACAACAATTCTTTCCTGCTGCGGATCGAGATCAACTCCAAATCGAATTGGAGTTAACGGCTTCGGCTTCTTTGGCACAGACTCAAACTTTAACTCAACAAATTCGCCAACAAATAATCGAGCTTCCAGAAGTCAAAGATATTCATTGGTTATTGGGTAGCAGTATTCCCAGTTTTTATTACAATTTGAGTGGTGGAAAAGACCAACAAGCTAATTATGCTCAAGCTTTAGTTCAATTAAACTCTCTAGCTTCTAGTGGGTTAACCCAAAAGTTGCAAACCGAACTAGATAAAGACTTTCCCACAGCTAGAATTATTGTCAGACAGTTAGAACAAGGTCCTCCTTTTGCTGCACCCATTGAAATGCGGATTTATGGTTCTAATATAGAAAACTTACAATCTTTAGGGGAAGTAGCCAGACAAATTTTAGTACAAATACCAGAAGTAACTCACACCCGCGCCAGTTTGGACGAAATTCAACCACAACTACAATTGCAACTAGATGAAGAACAAGCGCGACTAGCAGGATTAAATCGCACAACCATAGCGCAACAGCTAGACACTACATTAGAAGGTGCGGTAGGCGGTTCAATTTTGGAAGCAACCGAAGAATTACCCGTCAGAGTGCGTTTGTCAAATAGCGATCGCGCTAACTTGTCCCAAATCTCTTCTTTAGATTTATTAGCAACTTCTCCCAGTCTCGATAGTACTCAAAATAATCCTCTGAATGCTGTTCCTCTTGGTGCTTTAGGTAAAGTCCAACTCAAACCCGAACTAGCGCAAATTACTCACTACAACGGACAAAGAGTTAATACTATTCAAGGCTTTCTGAAGGCTGGAGTTTTACCAGCAGAAATTTTAAGTCAATTCCAAGCCAAACTAGCAGATAATAATTTTTCCTTACCCCCTAGCTATACTTTTTCCTTCGGTGGAGAATCAGAAGAAAGAGGTGATGCTGTAGGCAGTTTGATTTCTACTGTAGGAATCATCACTATTATTATGATAGCGGTTCTAGTTCTTTCCCTTGGTTCATTTCAATTAGCAGGTATTATCGGCATAGTTGCAATGTCCTCTTTTGGGTTAGGCATCTTTTCCATCTGGCTATTTGGCTATCCTTTTGGTTTCAACCCCATTATCGGTACAGTAGGCTTGATAGGTGTGGCGGTAAATGATTCGATTGTAGTTCTCAGTGTCATCTCTAATCATCCAGTAGCCAAAACTGGTAATCCCAAAGCCATCCAAGAAGTCGTGTTACACTCTACTCGTCATGTTCTCACTACCACTCTGACAACCGCAATTGGTTTTGTACCCTTGCTTCTATCTGGGGGTGAATTTTGGCCACCCTTAGCAGTTGCGATCGCAGGTGGCGTAATCGGTGCAACTCTCCTAGCTCTCTATTTCGTTCCTTCGGCTTATTATTTATTAAAATCGCGATCGATTAAAAAACAGTTTGTAGTTAACTCAAATGAAATTAATCTAATACAGCCTAAAATATAATACCCAAATATAGCAGATTAAAGATTAGAGCGATCGCTAAAAGAAGCCAAGGAACTCTTCGGTGTCGCCACCTACCAAGCTCCCCAACCCAGTTTGATTTTTGGATACCGTTACCAGCATCTCAGGACTAGGCTGAACTCTTCTGCGCACTCTCGACAGATTCCCACCTGCCAACTCTCACTGTGAACAGTTCTCCCGAACCCGCACACTACCCGAAAACCGTTATTGTTGTTGTGGTTGTCGCGCCTATTGTTGTTGTTGCGGGTAGCGGAACGGCAGTTTTCTGGTTGATTGTTCCAGGAACCGCCCCGCAATTGGGTTCGCCTAACCCCTATTCAATGCCTCGTAAAGACGAGGTTACTGAATATCTGTTGCCTTAATCGCCAGGTATCACCGTGTTTTAGGTGTGCTGACCAACTACTTAGTGATTGCTTTATATCTTGTAAATCAATCTTACCTAGTGCATAATCCTGTTGCAATTTTTTTAGTCTTTTTCTGGCGCGATGTAAGTTATTATTTCTAACTTTAATTATCTCTGGGAACACACGAAAACCGAGAAAGCTTGCCCCATGTTTGGTTTCAAATAATTGACTTTTAATGGGATGAATTTTTAACCTCAGTTTAGCCAAGTAATCTTCAATAGCTATCCGAGCATCTTTGAGAAATTTATAGTCATCAGAAAACAGCGCAAAATCATCTACATACCTCAAATACTTGCTAACTTTGAGTTGTTCTTTAACAAAATGGTCGCACCCCGATAAATATATATTAGCCATCCACTGACTGGTTAAATTTCCAATCGGTAAACCATGTCTGCGTTCTATCGGAGTAAGTAAGTTATCTCCAGGAAAATAATTAATTACTTCTTCTTGTTCGTTACTATTATCAATAATTTGATCGATTAACCAAAGAGTATCTTTACATTTAATTTTTCGTCTGATTATTTGCTTGAGAATTTCGTGGTCGATACTGGGAAAATATTTCTTAATATCGCATTGAAGTACATAGCGGGTAGAGCGAGCAAAATCAGTAAATCGTCTTAAGGCTTTATGAGTTCCATAGCCTTCTCTATTGGCATAAGTATCACTAATGAAAGTTCTCTCAAAAATTGGAATGATTATATTACATAAAGCATGATGAACTACTCTATCTCGATAGGGGGCTGCCGAAATTAAACGACTTTTGATGTCTCTGAGGTGAAAAGTTCGATAGCTTCCTGGCTGATAAGTTTTGTCTCTCAGTTCTTGCTGAATTTTTAATATTTCTGTTCCTAAATTATAATTGAATTGTAAAACGTTGTCTCGAAATCGCTTACCTTTTTGGGCTTTTTGGCTGGCTAAATAGATATTTTCAAATTCAATAATCTGGGGATATAAGTTCCCGTAACGTTTCATACCGAGCGATTTTTATCTTACTAATTATTTGGAGCATTTTCTCTTTGACGTTGCTTTTTAATCCAGCCTCCCAATTCTATTCCAATTGCATCAATTTGTTTACTGACATACTCATAACGTTTGAGGGTAATTAACTTAAAATCTAACAATAGTTTTGTTTGATGTCGTAAGATGTCTAGTTGAACATTTAAATTAATTAAATGATTTAATTTCTTGTTAGTATACTTCGCTTTGATTAAACCCTCTAATAAATCATACAACTGATTGATGATTCTGTCCCCTAGAGTAAATTTATGAACTTTGGGGAATCTCTCGATTATAGGGACATAATACTTGATTAGATCGCAAGTCTTTTGAATAATTGATAATTCTTTCATCTTTCATCTCAATCAACCCTCAAATATCAAAGTTTCTTGATATTTTTAAAATATAGCGATCCGCCGAAGGGCGGAAAAAAGGAAAAAGTAAAAACAGTATAAAGGGTAAAAGGGGAAAAGAGTAAAGGGTTAAGGAGTTCTCCCGAACCCGCACACTACCCGAAAACCGTTATTGAGGTTGTGGTAGACGCGCCTATAGAAGGTGAGGCGGGAAGCGGAACGGCAGTCTACTGGGTGATTGAGCCAGGAACCGCCCCGCAATGGTGAATATACGAAATTTTTATCATTTTTGCTAGAATATGACTCATTTCAAATATTAATCTAATTGAGAGTGAGTCAAACATGACAAGCAAGAAAGTGAGAGTCAAAGCGCATACCCGTACAATCCATACCAGGATTTACAAATTCGTGTGTAAAAGCTGTAACGAAAAAAGTAG
>NZ_LR213982.1 GCF_900659865.1 Hyella patelloides LEGE 07179 | reverse complement strand
TGGTTTGCTGTCCAAAAATTTTCAGATTGTAGCTCCTGAAGATGGTGACTACACAATTTTGGTCAGGCTTGCAGGATGGGCTAATGAAGGAAATGGTGTTGTTGTCGAGGTTGATAATGTTAGTTTAAAGGTAGCGTAATTTCATCCTACAAGTATTTCTCTTGACGCTCGTACCTTTTGATGAAGTACCCCAATCTGCTTCGCTGAGAATGGGGTTTCCATAGCTCAACTCAATTAAAAGTTTCTTTGATATTCAAACTTTACTTCGTTCAATATGTAGTCATAAGTCCCTCTAACTGAGGAGTCACGATTAATCTCATAAATTCCTTCTAGGTAAGGGTAAACTCTGAGATAATCTAAGCCAATTTCTCTTCCTGTATCTACTACAAAATCTTCTACCCTATAAAGTAAGCTTCTTTGAATCGGCGCAATTACAAATTGGGTGACTCCTAAATTAATTAATTCTTCTTGGTTGCTATTTTGTAACTGGTCAGCAAAAGCAAGAAATTGATTACCTAATAAGTTGACAATCTCTCCCTGACTACGACTGGGAATGCTAGTTAAGCTAACAGCTTGGCTATCAAGGAATTGTCGCGCACTTCCCCTGTCTGAAGCTGCTGTATTTACACATTCTGCTAGTTGGTTTAATTCTGTTTGGGAATAAGTTAGATTGTTCGTAGGAGGTGCATTATTAGGACGAATGTTACATTCGTTAGAAGACGTTTGACCAAGGTTGGGAATTATGTCAGCTGCTTCTCCATTAACTGATAAAAAGATATTAATGGTTTCCGCTCTACCTACTTGTGATACATCATCAGAAATCTCATTTGTATCATCATTATCTAACTGTCTAATATTGTCTAATTCTGCGACTTCTGTTTTCATCTGTACATCTATGTATGGATTAAACACTCCATCTTCTGGATTGAAAGCAATTGTATTTTCATGGTTACGGGCAAGTGTAAAATTACTACTAAGCCAATCTACATCTCCTTTGGTTATGTAAACAGTACCTTTTGGTTTGATATTGTTGGGAGTGTCTGCTGTACCGTTGAGGGTTAATTCTCCTTTGACACCAAATTCATAAAGGGGAGACTGTTGGAGTTTAAACTCTTCTAGTTTGACTAATAAGTTATCTAGGGTGGTTATTACCGCAGGAGATTCATTGTTTTCTTGACCTCTATTATTGGCAGTATTGAAGTTTAAGTCATAGGTTTCTTCAGTCTCTGCTTGGGGAATTGATACTTGACCATCTACTAGGCTTACTTCACCCCCAATAGTGGGAGCTAACGCAGATGAAGTGACGATAATCTCTCCTGCAATACCACCTTTATAGAGTTTCTTGATTTCGATATCTCCTTCAGGAATATCTATGGTTAAAGGATTATCTAAATTATTTACAGCATACAAGATAGGTAATGTTCCTGCGATGGAGACATCTTTTTTGGCAACGGTAGCGTTTAAGGTTTCGACGTTGACTAATTGGTTATCGAGATTGATTTTTCCTGTAGCGATAATTGGTGCAGTAAAGAAGGGATTGTTAAGGGTGAGTTGCGCTTCTTCGAGATTGATTACTCCTGTTGCATCTAGATTATAAAGAGGATTACCTTCGCGGTTAAGATCGAGATTAGCTGTTGCTTGTAAATCTGCATTACCTTCGCCTTCGATCCAAGTGAGATTACCCCCTGTGAAAGCATTTAAGAGTGCGAAGGCTTCTTTATCTAGTTGGACATCAGCAGTTACAGTATCATTTACCTGTGGTTCTATAGGATAGGGTACAGTAGCAGCTATTTGGATCGAAGAAGGTTCGGTGGTGTTAAAGTTTAGTTGTTGATTGCTGTAGTTGTAGTTTCCTGCAATAGTAGTGGGTAATACTGAACCGTTAAAGGCTGAATTGGATATGTTTAGGTTGCCAGTAATTTGGGGTTGTTCCAATGTACCTTGTATTGTACCTTCGCTATCGATCCTTCCTGCAACATCCACGGGAATATTAACGAATTTACCTATAGTATCTACTGTCAGGTTATCAACTTCGTAACTGATATCTTGAGTGGTTGGAGAAAGTTTTCCTGTGGCAAAAAGAGTAGTATTTACTACTTCGAGTTTTGCTTGTTCTAAGTTAACCGTATTACCTTCTAGTTTCCCTGTAGCTAAGATTTGATTGATGGGAATAAATTGAGCCTCTTCTTTCACTAAACCCAATGGGGGTACAATATCAAGAAAAGCTGGTTGCGGTTGCCATTGCCAATTATTACCTTCAACATTAAAAGCTACTTCTGGCTGGCTAATCGTACCATCAATTAAAACTTCTCCTGTATATAGTCCTTGAATATCTAATTCTGTAGGAACACTTGCCGTTTCTCGTTCTGCTGCGATCGCTTGTATTTGTTTTTCGATTTCTTGTAGTAAAATTAGCTTTTGAGCGATGGATTGCTCAACTGTGGTGATACCTTGAGGCTTTGCTTGTCTCGCTGTCACATATTCTGGTGTTTGAAATAGTGTTAAGACATCTTCAACAGTATACCAACCTAAAGCAGTTAAAACATCTTGTATGTAAGCCTGGGGAATATTTAATGCGCCGTTTATTTCTCCTGTAGCAATATCTAAACCACCATTAAAGTTATATTCACTATTACCAAAATTCAAAGAAGCGGTATCAACTTCGGCGGTATTTTCTTGGGGGTTATAAGCAAACTCAGCAGTAAATTGATTGGCTTCAATATAACCTACTGCGGGTTTATCTACTGATACATTACCATCAGTAGCAAAGGTGTATAAATTCGCGTTAATATCTCCTGTAACTTTCCCTGCTAGTGCGCCTTCAATTCCCGCAGCTTTTCCTGGTGCAAGGTTTAATAAAGCTAAAGGAAAGTTATCAATATTGAGGTTAAAGGTTTCATCATTGCGGTTTCCTGTAGCGATAACAGGTTTATTAGTATTTTCTCCTTGACGTAATTCTAAACTGTTAGGGATATAGGGTAGACGACAGTTGCTAGCGGTACAAGGTTGTACTGATGCAGCTATCACATCTTGATTTCCCTGTAAATTTAAACCAATAATCCTCGCAGGTTGCACATTAACTGTTCCTGCCAATACAGGATCGAATACGACATTGTTAAAGGCAAAATTGTTAAGGTTTAAATTTCCCGTTAAACGATAATTTTCTAAGTTACTGCTATCAGAAATTAAATTCGTACCTCGAAAATTACCATTAAAGATTGCTTTTCCCCTAATATTTAATCTTTCTGCTAACAGGGAGTTATTTTCTGCTGCGGTAGCGATAAATTCTTCTATAGGTAAACTAGCAAAATTAATGTTACCTCTAACAGCCAAATCTACTACAGGAATATCGGGGTTTTTTAATAAATCAGAAATGATTAAACTACCATTACTAGCGACAGACTGTTCCCCCATTTGTACTGCTGCATTGTTAATATTAACGGGAAAAGTAACAGTTTCATTTTGTAGTGGTGCGAGACTACCAGACAAATTTCCTTGGGTATTAATAGGATCTAAAACAGAAGCAATCTCTACATCGGGTGCATAGGCATTAATAACTTCTGTAGTGTTAATACTGTTGCCTTTAATATCGGCTTGCCATTGATTATTCGTTAAACTTCCTTCTGTGGTTATAAAACCATCTGCAACAAAAACATCAGCAGTAACACTACTGGTAATACTAGAAAAATCCCTTGTCTCTACTATATTAAGCAAAGGTTTAATATCACTAGCAAAATTTAAACTACTAACCTGTGTTGTCACAGGTATTTTGAGATTAGTTACAAAATTATGAATTGCCAAATTACCCGTATCAGCAGTACCATTAACTCTTCCTTGAGCGAATTGAGACTGTAATGTGACATCACCACCATCTAAATCCAAATCGATATCAGCTTTACCCTGGATTTTTTCAGGAGCGAAATCATCCAACTTACCCGATAAAGTAATATCCGTATTTTCTAAGGTAATAGGGCGAGTTAAATCTAAACCTGGGATGTCAAACTGCAATAGAAAAGGTGTTAAAGGTATTACCGAGGTATCAATTGCACCCTGCCAATTATTTGTTTTTAAATTAGCATTGGCTGTTACTGTAGCTTCTCCTTCCCCTACTTGCAACTTGGTATCTCGCAAGAGTACCTTCTCTTCGAGATAAAGTATTTCTCCCTGAGCCGATACCCTTTCTGTACTAGCTTGAGTGTTAATTTCCCCCTCTTTTATCTGCCATTGCAACAACCCTTTGAGGTTTTGAATCGTACCCCCTAAATTCCCCTCAGCAATCAGATTACCCACCTTAATCTCTGATGGTAACTCATAATAGGGTGCTGCGATCGCCTCTGTGGGTAAATTAGCCTCAAACGTTACCCCTAAAGGCATTTGTGTAAAATCAATCTGCTGATTATTCTCTAAAGCCGTATTTAAGTCTGTTTCCATTAAACCATCGGCGGTAATTGCACCCCCTGCTACAGGTAAAATTGTGAGGTTTTGTAGGACAATTTTCTCTAAATCAGCAGTAAAATAAGCATTAACCGCTTTAATTTCTTCTTTATCTACGGTTAGCTTCTCAGTACTCTCTAATTTACCTTTAATTACAGGCTTTTTAATATTTCCTGTAACATCTATCTCGCTTTTGATCTCTCCCGTAACAGGTACGGGTAACTCTAGGGCAAAAGTTTTCTGTAAACTACTTAAACTAACAGGTAATATTGCCACATCTAAATCGTAACCAGTATCTAAACCAACCGCACCTTTAACCCTTGCTGTTAAATCCCCAATAGCAGCTTGGGTAGTCTGAACCTCGGCGTTTCTTCCTCCAAAACGTAACCGCGACTTCGCCCTCACAGGCTGCGATAAACTATCTACCTCTCCTGCTACCTGCTGTAAATTTACTGTCCCTTCTACATTAGCCGACGTAATCTCTTCCCAGGAAGGAATATCCAAATCTAAATCCGCATTTAAAAAACCAGTATCCAAACTAACAGGGGAATTGGGAATTAAAGATACAACATCACTTAAAGCTAAATCATTAACCAACAACTTAGTATCTGTTTTACCAGTCTCTAATACAGTCTTTCCTTGAAGCGTTGCTTTAGCGCGATTAATCGCAGTTTCCACATCATATTCCACTAATTGATTATCTGCGGTGTTGTATCTCCCCTCACCATCCACATCAATACCTATAGGCGACTGATTATAAGGTACAGCAGTAATATCTCCCTCTTGGATATCTACAGTGACATCCAAATCAATAGGTAACTCACTATCACCCTCACTCTCAGGTAAATCAAGAGTCACCCATGAACCATTTTCACTTTGATCCAAAAATATTTGAGGCTTAACCAGGGTAACATCAACAGGCAGAGTACGCCGAAAAATCACAGACAAGAGATTAAAACCCACATTAATCCCCTCTATCTCCACCTTATCTTGTTCTGATGCTGTAGGAGGAATCACCGACTTCCCTATCTTTACCCCTGTCAAAGAGATACTTTTAATCTCTCCCACATCCACAGGGCGATTGAGTAAAGTAGAAGCTTGCGACTCCAATAATGGTGGTAACTTCCGTTTTGCCCATAGCTGCAACCCATAGTAACCCAATCCTACCACAGAAGCGATCGCAGTCAACCCCACAACTTTTTTCTTAGAAGGGCGAATCAAACGTTGCAGGAAATTCCGATCGTTATCAGGTGGCTCAGGTGAGGGATTATTACCAGAGGTTTGCTCGACAGAATCAACCATTACAGAGAAATTTAAAGAGTCAGATACTAATATACTTGCATTTTATAGTTTGAACCGCATTCTAACACTACGTATACAAACTAGACTCTATCTTAGGTAGGGAAACAGGGCAAACGCATACTAAAAAATTGAGGAATACTGAGAAATGAAGCCACAACCAATTGTTATTTATTAGTCATTTCATCAATTCACCAGTTTCACTTCTTAATCATTTTAGAAGCATTGATGAGCGAGAAAATTGAGTATAAGTCTTTTGTTTAGTTAGCTAGCTCTGGAACAATTCACAGAGTTATTTTTTGAGTTTGATTAAAATATAGGATTTGTGGGTTTTCACCTGCTTGAAGGTATTTTTACGGTGGTAGCTTCCACGATTATGAAATACCTTAGTAAAAAATTGATTTTTTTCCTTCTTTTTTGAGATGTCGATAACTGGAGCTATAACTCTTACTGGTAGTTCTGGCTTTGAGCTATTATTCCTACATTTGTTAAATAAAGACAAGTTTTTTTCGTAAATACTGAAGAGCCGTAAATTTTTGTTACTTAATCGCCATAATACATTAACTAATTAATTCTGACGAAGTTAATATTTTGTCAGCCAAATTTTCCATGTCCAGACTAATACTAAATACAAAAAATCAATTAGTTACAGTTGAAGACTCTTCTCCTACTATTTCCGTACTTTGGGATAGAGCAGTACAACAAGCTGTAATTAACACTGCTGTTGGCCCAACTATTGCCTCTCGCGCCTCTAGTATGGTGCATACTGCGATGTACGATGCTTGGGCTAGTTACGATTCTTTAGCTGTTCCTACTCAATTAGATAATGATTTACAACGCCCCGAAGCAGAAATTACCGATGCTAATAAACAGGAGGCAATGAGCTATGCTGCCTACAGAGTCTTGGTTGATTTATTTCCCAGTGAAACAGCCATTTTTGAGGAATTAATGGCTCAATTAGGCTATGATCCCAGCAAGACCACTACAGATGCCACTGTTGCTGCGGGAATTGGTAATTTAGCTGCACGAGCTTTACTAACATTTCGCCATCAAGATAATTCCAATCAATTAGGAAACCATCCAGAAGGAACTTTCGGAGTTGCCTATTCCGATATTAGTGATTATCAGTCCACTAACACCCTAGAAAACATCTTGGATTTAGCACTGTGGACTCCCGAATACGTTCCTATCGATGACACTACAGGAAATATTCAGCAATTTTTAACCCCTCATTGGGGAGAGGTAAAACCCTTTGCAACTGAATCAGTTCAACAGTATCGCCCCGAACCGACCGAGCCTTTTTTATTAATACCAGGAGAAGTAAATTTAGCAGCGCAGACTATTACTTTAGCTGATGAGTCTGTTGTGAATATAGACCGCGATTTAATTGGTACAGTTATTAATCCTCGATTTATCGCTCAAGCGACTGAGTTAATTACAGTCAGTGCTAACCTGATTGACGAGCAGAAAATCATCGCCGAATTTTGGGAAGATGGTGCTGGTACGTCTTTTCCTCCTGGAACATGGATGAGTTTCGGACAGTTCGTCTCCGCTAGAGATGAGCATAGTTTAGATGATGATGTGCAACTATTTTTTACTCTAGGTAATGCGGTTTTTGATGCGGGAATAGCCACCTGGTACGCTAAAACTTATTATGACTATGCACGCCCCGTCAGAGTAATTAGAGAATTAGGGGAATTAGGTTTAATTGGTGAATTTGATGAAGAATTAGGCGGTTATGCTATCGAAGCCTGGCAACCCAACAGAGGAACTCAAACCATACTAGCAGCCGATTTTCTCACCTATCAAAACCCCAATGGTGATGCTTCTCCTCCCTTCGCTGAATACACTTCAGGGCATAGTGCTTTTAGTGCAGCAGGAGCAAGTGTATTAAAGCAGTTTACTGGTAGTGATGATTTTGGAGCTTCTGTTACCCTTGATGTTGGAGAGTCATTATTTGAACCCGAACTAACTCCAACCGAGTCGGTTACTCTAGAATGGGACACTTTCACCGAAGCTGCGGACGAGGCTGGTTTATCACGTATTTATGGGGGAATTCATTTTAAAGATGGCGATGTCAACGGTCGTGTTTTGGGTGCAGAAGTGGGTAATACGGTTTTTGCAGAGGCGCAAAGATATATTAATGGTGAAATTGAAGATACACCAGAATTAAATAATCCCATCTATCGTTTACAAAATAATGTCAATCCAGGTGCTTATATCTTTGTGGGAGAAACTGAAAAAACCGATATTAATTCTAATTATCCAGAAGATTTTACTGAGGAAGGAATGGCTTTTCAAGTAGGAGCAGAGGCACATCAAGATTTGATTGCCATGTATCGTTTCCAGAATGTGGAAAATCCCGAATGCTACATCATTGTGGGAGAAGCTGAACGAGACAATATTCATCGGGATGCTAAATTAGCCGATGCTTTTCGCGAAGAAGATTTGGCTTTTTATGTTTATGAAGGTGGTTCAACGAATGGTAGCGATATTTATCGTTTTCGGAGTACTACTATGATGGGTAATTATCTTTATGTTACCGAAGTAGAAAGAGATTATATTTTAAATAACTATAGAGATGATTCTATAAATGAAGGTGTTGCTTTTTCGGCACAAATTAATTAACTATAATCGAACAATTTAATGCCAAAATTTTCATCTAAATAAGTTTTTTGAAATCTATCAATAAAGTCATGATGTTTCAAAATATGCAACAGAGCCAGAATTATCTTTTCGTACAATTATCCATCTTCTGAAGTTCAAGAAGCAGAATTTAAATGTTAAGATAATGAAAATTAGTCACAATGATTTTATCTGCTAATTACTACTAATATATCTATCGCTAGATTACAAGAATATTTCAGTCATTTATCATGCGAATTCTTTTAGTTGAGGATGACCCAGAGCAGTTAGAGCCATTGCAAATAGCCTTATCCCGTTCTGGTCATATCGTAGATGGTGTAGCGGACGGGGCAACCGCTCGCTGGCTGATGGGCGAAAAAAACTACGATCTGCTTATTCTTGATTGGATGTTGCCAGAAGAAAGTGGCATCGATCTTTGCCAATCCTTTCGCGCAACAGGAGTAGCGACTCCCACTCTTTTACTCACTGCTAAAGATACTATTGATGATAAAGTCACTGGTTTAGATGCTGGAGCAGATGATTACCTAGTTAAGCCAGTGGATTTAACTGAACTTTTGGCAAGGGTAAGAGCCTTAAGAAGGCGATCTCCTTTGTGGACAGGAGATCAACTCAAACTGGCGGACTTATGCCTCCACCTGGACACAATGCGTGTTGAATGGAAGGAAATCTCTTTCAAGCTATCAAGCAGAGATTTTCAACTTTTGGAATATATGATGCGTCATCCTGGGAAAATTCTTACCCACGACCAGATTGAGCAAGCACTGTGGTCATGGGGTTCAGAACCAGAGAGTAATGCTGTCGCTACCAGAGTCAGACGCTTAAGACAAGGTTTGCGAGAAATTGGTGTAGAAGACTGGATTAAAAGTATTTACGGTGTGGGATATTGCTTTGAACCACCCAAATCCCCTTAGCAAAAACTATGCTTAATTGGATGAGATTTGATAAATGGAAAGTACTACCTGTTCGTCTGCGAGGTAGCATTATTATCGCCATCCCTGTTGTCTGCTTATTTACGTCCCTTGGTTCTTTTGCCTGGTTAAAAGCCAGCTTGGAAGAAGACGAAGCCTGGGTGCAGCACACCAAAATGGTAAAGTTAGAAACTAAACGCCTGCTTACAGCCCTAGTGGATACAGAAACGGGGGTGCGCGGTTATGGACTAACTCATCGAGAGGAATTTCTCGCCCCGTATAATAGTTCCCGTGCCGTTATTCCCGACTCACTGAGAGAACTAGAGAATTTAGTGCAGGACAATCCCCAACAGACACAAAGACTTCAGGACATACGCGCTAAGGTCGAGCGACATCTGGAGATTTTGCAGCAAAAGTTAACTCTGCAACAGGAACTAAAACGAATTCGTGGAGAAGAAGAAATAATGGTGAATACCGCTCTCCTCTACGACTGGCTAGAAGAGGGAAAGGAAAAGATGAATGTCACTCGTATAGCAATAGATGACTTTGCAACCGAAGAAGAGCAATTATTGGAAGTTCGCCAGCAACATCAAGTGTTTTACCGACAGATTACCTGGATTGTCCTTTGTTTATCAGCCATGACAGGTAGCTTAGGGGCATTGTTGGCTATTCTGCTGTTCTTGCAACTGGAGCGAGAATTGACAGCACGGGAAACTAGCCTGCAAAATACCAATCAGGAACTGGAGTTAGTGTGCGCTCAGTTAGACCGTTTCACTGCCAATGCCTCCCATGAACTACGCGCCCCTCTAGCTGCTGTATTGAGTAATGCTCAGGTGGGATTAATGGAGCTTGAGGATTTAACAGTAGACACCACTTTCCTGTATCAACGTTTAGATAAGATTGTCTATCTGACTAAGGGTATGAGTACCTTAGTAGGGGACTTGCTGTTTATGGCACGACATGAAAGCTTATTGTCTCTTGACTCCCTAAAACTAATTAACATCGTAGATTTACTGCGTGGTTTAACATCTGATTGGAAGGGTAAAGCAAGAGCGCAAAATATCACTCTCACCGCCCACCTGATCCCTCAACCCATTATGGTGAAAGCAGATGTTAACCTACTGCGACAAGCCATTACCAACCTCCTCAGTAATGCCTGTCGTTATACACCTGCAAACGGCAGTATTATTCTCCGACTCAATTGCGAGAACCATCAAGTAGAGATTCAGGTAGAAGATACAGGGATTGGCATTGCGCCAGAGTCCTTGCCTCATATCTTTGAACGGTTCTATCGAGTTAACCAGACGCGAACTGAGGTAAAGGGCAGCTTTGGCTTGGGATTGAATATTGCTCAACAAATTGTTCAGGCACACGGCGGACAAATGACAGTCACAAGCTTTGTAGGGCAAGGATCGACGTTTCGGATTATGTTGCCCTTGGAAGACGGAACATAAGTTTCATTACCGCATTCTGTGATAATTAAAACCAATTAATTTAAGTGGTCATTTTCTGGTCATTTTTTTTGTTTAGTATCAATATCAAGAACTAAACAAGTAAGGAAACTGAGGAATGCAAGAATCATCACTTTCTAATAGCAATAAAATTAGCACCAAGAAAAACCTAATTCAAAATCTTTCTACCAACAGCTCCCAAAATCTTGTCAGAGATGAGATTGATACAAATAATAATCAAGAATTTCAAAATTTGGTCAACCAAATGATTCTCAATCTGATTGCTAAAACCGAAGCGGAGTTGATTACCATTTCGACAATAACTCAGAAATATAAAGAAACAGTAGCTCAAAAAACCAATTAGAGTGAAATCGCTTGGTTGCCTAAAATGCGGTATTTGTTATCTTAGGCTTTTCAATTTGTCTGTTTAATCTAAACACTTTCCTCAAGAAAAAAGGGAAATCATGCCCACAGCAGTTTTTCTCACATTAACCTCTACCTTCACCCTATTTACAACCATTCCTCAGACACCAATTACCATCAGCAATTTAAGACATACGCCAGAGACAACCACTGCGGGTGTAGTACGAAGTATCGTAGGCAACCAATTTATCTTAGATGATGGTACAGGACAATTAATTGTCGATTCAGGTTTTTGTCGTAATCTCCAGAATCACCTTACTGTCGGAGAAAAAGTAACGGTAGTAGGAGAATATGAAGACTATGATTTCGATGCCTTCCGCATTATCCGAAGAGACGGAGAGATCATTAAAAGTGGGAAACTTCAAGATTCACCACCTTGCGAACGATAGTTTTATTTGGCGATCGCTAAATAAATGACAATTCTTTTTTTTACTCACTACTTATAAAACTCAGGATAAATCACCATGAAGACTATCAAACAACTAACTATTGTTGGAGTTACTTTTTTTTTTTTGGGTATAGCTATCTCTACTAATTCCATAGCTTCCTCTTCTCAAGATACTACAGTTACTGGTGCTGTGGAGCAAGTTTGGGAAGATGGCTTTCGACTCAATACTGGCGAGCGCACTATCAGAGTAGATTCCTGGAATGTCTATGGAGACAATACCCCAGATAACGTAGCTGTCGGCGATCGTTTGACGATTACGAGAGAATTTGATGATGGAGAGTTTAATGCCGATTCCATCTCAGACTAATTTTCGGCGTTGCTGATTTAGCGAACGAGTGCGCGACAGCTTCGCTAGTCCTTTAGGGGTCTTGGGCGGGGCAGAAGAGTTCTGCCGTGAAACGACAGAATCAGCCCCTTGGGTTTCCCTCAATGAGCAACTCGTTCAAGACAGGTATGAAACCGATAGTAATACTGTTCGGAGCTTC
>NZ_LR213981.1 GCF_900659865.1 Hyella patelloides LEGE 07179 | reverse complement strand
TTCTATTTTTGCTAGACTCTCTACCTGATCTGGTTTTGTTTCTTCATAAAGTAGAGCAGCTATAGCTTCTAAATGCTGTGCTAAGAGTGCCTCTTTCTGGGAATCCATCTATTTTGCCATCAATCAATTTCCATTTCATGTTACCGCTTACTCTCTCTAAACTCTCTAGTTCTCTTGTTCTATCAAAACTGACTTGCTCCCGTTTTAATGAACCAATTTCATCCTCTTGATAGTCATATTTTAGCTGTTGTAGTTGCTGTTTAATACTTTTACGAATACTTTTATTGCTGCTAATTCTCATGCCACTTCTAGGACGTTCAATGACAATTTTATCTAATCTATGTTCGCTCATATTTGAGATGAAATGAAGGGTTATTATTAATAAGTAATAAGTAATAGGTGATAGGTAACAAGCCTATTTTGTTGGAGTGTTATTACTAAAAATTATTACCAATCCAAAATATTTGACAGCTAATAGTTATCAATGTGACGATTGAATATAGCTACTAAAAATAGTATGTTTAATTTTTGACTATTTTTAGTATTAAATTTATTCTCAAAAAGAAAAAAAGCAAAATAAAGTTGTACCGCAATTATTAACAATTACAGCTTTTCTAAGCAAAGGATAACTACTGAACCAATAAGTAGTAATAGTTCAATGGATATTTATTGCTCGCTCAATCAACCAGCAAATAACAACGATCTAATTTGCGCTCTTGGCTTTATCAAAGCAATATATGAGCGCACTTCTACCTATTTCTTGATGTATAGATTTAAACGCTATTACGTCTTAGTTAAATAACTTGTCTGTCAAAATTATTAAGATAAATTTTGTTTGTGCTAAGTTGCTACGTTCTTAAGCAAAAACCTCTTGTTTGATACCAATCATTTTTATTCCCCCTATTTCACCAAGCTCACAATACACAACTTAAAATGTTGTGGGAAATTATCTTTTTTATTTCAATAAATCTACGATTACATAAATAATACAGAAGTGTCAAGTAATTCTAGGAAAATTTTTGCTGATGTAACCAGAAAATATTAATATCTAACAATAACGAATAACTATTAAATAATTGTTTTACAATTAAAATGACTGAGATTCCGCAGGTTGGACAACCAGCACCAGATTTTACCGCCAAAGATCGAGATGGAAATAATGTTAGTTTAACAGATTATAGCGATCGCTGGTTAGTATTATATTTTTACCCTAAAGATAATACTCCTGGTTGTACTACCGAAGCTAAAGACTTTACAGAATATGCAGAGCAGTTTCAAGAATTAGGTGCAGATATTATCGGTATTAGTCCAGATTCAGAGCAATCCCATTGTAAATTTATTGAGAAACACAACCTGTCAATTAAGTTACTAAGCGATCCAAAGCGTGAAGTAATAGAAGCCTATGGTGTGTGGCGACTAAAAAAATTTATGGGTAAAGAATATATGGGGGTAGTGCGATCTACTTTTTTGATTTCTCCTGATGGTAAAATTGCCCAGATTTGGGATAAAGTCAGAGTAAAAGCTCATGTAGAGAAAGTATTAAAAGAACTACAAGGCTTAGTAGTTAGTAGTTAGTAGTTATTAGTGGTTAGTTCTCAATCGCTAATTGCTAATTATCAACTAATTACTGGTTACTGAATTACTAATTAACACTTTTCCAAACATCATTATTTAATTCTTTAAGGGATTTCAAGGTAATATTAGCGATCGCAAATTTCAGGTTATTTTGTTGTGATGGCTCTGGAATAGCAATACATTTCATTTGGGCTGCTTTGGCTGCTAATACCCCATTTAAAGAGTCTTCAAGAGCAAGACATTCTTGAGGAGAAACATCTAATTTATTGGCAGTAGTTAGATAAACTCCAGGGTGAGGTTTGCCTAAAATTTCTGATTCTGCTGAATAGATTTCGCTAAAAACATTTGTTAAATTAAGCTTTTGTAATGCAGCCTGAATAATTTTAGTTGCAGAGGAGGAAGCCAAAGCAATTTTTACTTGTTTTTGCCGAACAAAAGAGATAGCGTAATCTACTCCTGCTAATGGCTCACCTTTAAGATGAATTAACTCAATTACTTTACCAATAATCAATTCTTCAACTTCTTTTTTAGTAAGATTTTTCCAAGGATATTTTTGATACCAATAGTCAACTACCTCATCTATTCTTAAGCCCTTTGTTTTTAAACATAACTCAGGAGTAAGAGTAATATTAACTTGTTTAAAAATGAGTATTTCTGCTTCTTGCCATAAAGGTTCGGAATCTATTAGCAAACCATCCAGATCGAAAATTATTGCTTTAATCATTTAATTATTGTTAATAGTTCACATTATTTTTTATTTTATACTTTTACTTTATACTTGATTTAAGCTCCCATTCCTGAATATTGTTTTAAACCTTTTTTCCACAACCAACGATTAACAACAAAAAAAATAATCGTCCAAGCAAAAATAATTAAAATACTACGAACAAAATTAACATCTAAGCCAATAATTAAAGCTGCGGGAAAATGCATTAAATAAGGAAAAGGTGTTAACTCAATAACACGTCGAAAACCATCGGGAAATACTTCTAAAGGAGCGATCGCACCAGAGAGAAAGATATAAAATAAAAACCAAAACTGCTGAATTGCCGAGGCTCTTTCTGTCCAAAAAGCAAACATCGCAAAAGTATATTGAATAATAAATCTCAAGACAAACGATGCTGCGATCGCGAATAAAAACAATAAAACTTGACTAATACTAGGTATCCAAATAGCATCAGGATACAGCAAGAAAAATAGCCCAGTAAACAGAAATATCAGAGGAATTCTCGTCATTTTTTCAGCTAAATGTCTTGCCACATGATGCCATGCTGGATCTATAGGTTGTAATAAGCGAAAAGATAATTTTCCTTCGATTACTTCTTTTTCAAACTCCCAAATAACCCAAATAGCAGTAAACTGTCTAACAATAAAAACAGCGAAAAAATAACGAGCAAAGTCTTCCGTAGTCAGGTTAAAATCACCTTCTTGAGAAGCTTTAATCCAGACTCCCATTAATATAATAGGTAGCGAGTTAGATAATGCCCAAAGGAATATTTCTGCTCGATACTCTAACATATGGGCATAATGAGCTAGTAACAAGGTTTTCGCTTTAGCAATTTGCCATTTCATAATTTTTTTTGTAGTTAGGGTCTAATTGAGATTCGCTCTTATAGTAGTTATTAGTATTTTTTTGCTGGCTATTTAATTATAAAAATATATCATTCTCTAACAAATACAATGGCTATCATTTTTACTAATAGAAAGCAACTAAATAATGCCTAGGGTAAAAAGCAATATCTTTTAATAAAAATTACTACAATATAACAGTTTAAAATTGTAAAGTTAAATTATTTATTAATGTATTAAAGATGCACTAAACTGTTTTTTCTCCATTAGCTTTCTGAAACCAATAGAGAGCCAATATTTAATTATCACCTATAAAACCATACTGTAAAGGTTCTAGTAAAATTCTCATAATTTTTTTTGAAATTGTTAATTGTTAATGATTAATTGGGCAATATGAAATATCAGTTTTCCGATATTAGGTTAAACCGTATCTACTTTGAAAACCGTAGTTTTTCTTCTTCTGGATTAAGATGTTCTCTAAACCATAAGCTATCGCTATTAGCGATAGGAGCAGTATTAATTTGATTCAGAAAATCAGCAATAGCAAAAATTAACTCTTGCTGAGAATCATAACCAGTATGATAAATTATAATGCTATCAGCCTTTCTCTAGTTCGAGTGTGTGCAGATAAGCTTAAACTTGACAATTATAATTTCTTTAATCAAAAACCCTATCTGGTAAATCTGTTACTTCTCCTCTCATTTGCCAGCCTTTTTCTGTCGCTACTTGGCGTAAGTAGATAACTCTTTCTTGAGTGAGAGGATGGGTAGAGAAATAGGAAGATAACTTACTTCTTTTGTCTTTAGTTTTAATCCGTTCAAAAAAATCGAGGCTAGAATCTCCATGTCCGTATAAACGAACGATCGCCTCTAATGCATAAACATCTGCTGCTGATTCTTGTTGGCGACTATAGTGTAAATTTGTCAGAGAACCTGTAAGAGTAACAATATCTGCATTACCCGTACCCATACCCAAAGCACTAGCTACAGTCAGGAAAACAAGCGATCGCCCAAAGCCTTTCAAAGGATCGCGAGCCACATGATGTCCTAATTCATGAGCCAACACAAAAGCTAGTTCATTTTCTGATTCTGCTTCCTCTAGTAAAGCAGTAGTGACTAATATATGTCCCCCAGGAATGATTGCAGCGTTAGCAATTTCACTCTTTTGGATGTGGATAGTTAAGGGAATAGCAGTATTAAAATCTGGTGCTTGTAGAGAGGTTAAGAGGTTTTCTAAATATTGCAATTTCTCTGATTGAGATTCGGTAGATGTTGTCTTGACACTAGATAGCAATTGTTTACCAATTTTCATTTCCATTTCTGGAGAAATACGAGTCACTAATTGAGTTGCAACAACCCCTAAACCTAGATAAACCATCGCACTGAAAACTACGACAGTACCTAGCAAATTAGCAAAATTAACCAAAGGATGAATCGGTGTAACATTAACATCCTCTGGAATTTCTTTCGGCTTATAAACCATGACTTATCTAATTCCCGTACCGTAAGCAATCACTTCAACCGCAAATAAACCTTTTCCGCCACTTGCTTGATTGCCAATACTAGCAGTTTCCAAGCGTACATTAACAACTTGAGTTGCTCCCCAAGCGATCGCCTGTTCTTTCATGCGTAATATAGCTTCTCTACGTCCGCGATCTAAAATACTTTCATAAACTACAACATTACCACCCACAAGATTACGTAACGAAGAAGCAAACATTTTGAAATAATCAGCCGAAACAACCACACTACCAGCAAATAAGGCTGCTTCATTAGCTTCAGGAATTGCTTGTTTAGCACCAAAACTTATAATGGGTACATGGATAGTTTTACGCTCTCTTTTTTTAATATCTTTATAATGTTTCTTTTCTAAAACACTGCCAACAAAGTAGCCTACAGCGAGTAAGATAATAAACTCTATCATAATTTACTATTGCACCTTGACTGCTGTTCCGTAAGCAAAAAGTTCGGCTGCGCCTTGAGCAACAGAGGAAGTAGCAAAGCGGACGTTAACCACAGCATTTGCCCCTACAAAATTGGCTTGTTCGATCATTCTTTCTACGGCTTCTTTACGTGCTTCTTGTAGTAATTCGGTATATCCTTTCAATTCCCCTCCCACAAGATTTTTTAAGCCAGCCATAATATCTTTACCGACGTGCTTGGCGCGAATAGTACTACCTTGTACTAAACCATAATGTTCGATAATTTCTTTTCCTGGTACTCCTTCTAAAGTAGTGATTATAATTCCACTATTACCAGACGAAGCTTGACGAGAAGACCTTGATGTCATGATTAATTAATATCTTTTTCAATATTTTTTGAGTAATTCTATTCGTAGAGTTCCCGAAAATTAGCAAATAATTAAACAATCAGTTTTGAGATGATTTTTGCCTTTCCAGCTTTACAGAGAGATATAGATGCAAGTTCTCCATTCTTGGGTAGGGCTGGAATACAGTTAAGTGGACTTTGCAGAAAATCTTTGAGCAAAAAAATTTCTCTGTAAATTTACCAGGGTGTTTTCACAGTGGTGATTTTCCGTATCATCAATTACCTTGGTAAAAACTTTACTTTTATCGAGAGTGTAAATTTCATGAATTTAACCAAAAAAGCACAACTACTGGCAAAAATCGGGGGGGGTGCATTGCTGCTCTAGTTTGCTTCACTGGAGTAGAATCTGCTAGTGCTGCGATGGATTTTACAGGAGATTTCGACCCTGCCAATTGGACATTTACCACTACTAATGCAGACGGTTCTGTTAACACGACTAACGCACCCACCTCCATTACTCTTACAGGAGGAGATGATGGAAGTGCGGGAACTACGGATTACACCATTACTGCACCCAGCAACGAGACTATTTCCTTCTCTTGGAACTACAGCACATCTGACGGCCCTAACTTCGATCCATTTATCCGTTTGTTGAACAGTGTAGAAACTCGGTTAACAGATGATGGTGGAGCTGATAACCAATCGGGAACGGATTCTTTTACCGTTAATTCTGGCGATACGTTTGGTTTTCGGATCACAACTGTTGATGGCATTGTTGGTCCTGGATCGGTAACGATTAGCGATTTTGCAAGTTCGCCATCTGCTTCCGTACCATTTGAATTTAGTCCCGCATTAGGACTCGTGCTAGCGAGTGGGTTATTTGGTAGCTCTCATTTCTATCGCCAACACAAAGCAGGGGAAGTAATTCTCAATAGCGAAGCATAATATAAATATCGATATTTTAGTATCACTTACAATCAATTACATATTACAGGTTGAGTTGAAATTTTCTTTGACTTAAGCCTGTATTTTTTTAATAATCATTCTTCTCAGTAAAATTCAGTATGATATTGTACCAATTGGAAAAAAGAATGCAACAGATTAATTGTAGGGTGGGCAATGCCCACCCTACTCAGCGAAAACTTGCTGAAATAGTAGGAACAACCGCATCGGTTATTTGTCGCTTGGAAGATGCTGATTATGAGGGACATTCTTTATCTATCCTCAACCGCACCGCCTCCGCATTAGACAGAAGAATCAAGATTGATTTTGTTCCTCTGGTTAATCCTGGTTCTAATAAGTGAGACGATCCTCGACGATTTTAGAGAGTGCGCCTATATTGAGACTATAGGAAAAACTCTAGATCGCGAACGATTAAGATGGATCAGTGGATTAACTTTGAACAAAGTCTGGGACAAAGATTAAGCAGACAAATTCTCGATGACGAACAGAATAAAGCCAAGAATTTACGTTCCAAAGGTACGGCTATTGTTAGGGGTGTTGCTGGTTCGGGAAAGTCTTTAGTTCTTAGAAATCGCGTAGATAAGTTATTAGAAGACTTTGATGATATTTTAATCCTTACTTATAACCGTTTTATGAATGGTTGGCTCAAAGCAAAGTTACAGGATAATGCTGTTAATGTAGAGTGTAAAACTTTTCATCAATGGGCTTATCAAAAACTCAAATATAACTATGATTACGATCTAGATGAAGCGATTAGGTTAGCTCGTAAATGTCAGCGAGAATATCAAGCAATTTTAATCGATGAAGCTCAAGATTTTCCCGATCAATGGTTTCAAGCTTTATTAGAAGTTTTAGACCCACAAACAGAAGCGTTATTTATTGTTTACGATAATACTCAATCGGTTTACGGACAACCCCATCGTAGACAAAGTAATTGGACTTGGAAAAGTTTAGGAATTAATGTTCCAGGGGGACGCTCTCAAGTTTTTGATGTTAATTACCGCAATACTCCAGAAATCCTCGAATTAGCTTGGAATTTTATCGAACCTGCTTTAATTGCTGCGGATATGAAAGTCGAACCCAGAAAACGAGATGAAGCGGGAAAAGTAGTTAAAACTCCTGGGATTGGTAGCATTATCGAACCCAAAAAGAAATTGTCTCGCAGTTCTGCCATTGACCCTTTATTGCTAGAAATTTATTATGAAGAGATGCCAAACCAAATTGCTACTCAAGTACAATCAGCTTTAAAAACTCATTCTGATTCTTCTATCGGTATCCTGGTACATCCTCAAGCTAAAGATTTAAAAAAAGAAATTAGTAAAGAATTAAATACGCTTGAAATTGAACATCATGCGCCCACAAATTCTAGAGATAGAGATGGAAATGTAGTAAATCGTCCTTATATTGTGGTTGATTCTTGGAATGCCTTAAAAGGTGTTGAATTTGATGCGGTAATTATTGCAGGGGTTGATAGTTTAGGAGATAATTCTGATAATTCAGACCTTGATTTTGAAGCCAAAGCAGGACTTTATACTGCGATGACTAGAGCCAGAGATCATCTAATTATGCTCTATGAAAATAAAGATATTAATGTAGATTTTATAGAGTCTGCTTTAACTGTCAAGGATAGATTAGAGGCTGTTGAATAAGTTTTTATTCGTGGTTAGTCCCATAACATCTTCGTCCCAAAATAAGCGGGACTTGTACCCATCGCATTGGGGTATAAATGGGATAATATCAAGCGGAATAATATGGGTAAAGACTTTCTGTCAGAATATCCGTACATTAGTTCATTGCTACTCGATCGCTCATAATTTGTAATTAATCCTTTTTAAGCATTTTCTACGTTAAAAAATTGACCGACTAAACTAGAAACAAAAGATAATACTATCGAGCCAAATATCGCGGGGAAAAAACCACCTACAGTAAAGCCAGGAGTGAAATAACCTACCAAACCAAGAGAGAGTGCATTTACAACAAATAGAAATAATCCTAAAGTTAAAATAGTTAGAGGCAAAGTAAAAATAACCAATATCGGTTTAACAATCGCATTCACAAAACCTAATGCTATTGCACCTGTAGCAGCAGCTACCACACCAGTAATAACTAAACCTGGTACTATCCAAGCCGTAATCAGTAAAGAAAGTGCAGTGGCCAACCAAGTTAGTAAAAATTGCGACATGATGAATAATTTCTAATTTATCTTTCAATTATAATTATTCTATAAAATTACCTTTAATCATTTCCACTAGCGAAACTGCGATATTGATTCGCCATTTTGGTACGGAAACTAACACTGACACTTTTATTGTCTTGTTCTAAAGATAGTAAAGGAGTTGGTTTAGCTTGTTGATTCCAATTCATATTTACAATATGTCCTTGAATTGTGGGTTGCCAATTGGTATCTTGACGACCAGGACTTAAAAACGCTTCAATACAATCAATAATCTGTTTAACAGTACTCGATGTTGATTGAGTGGGTAACTTCATCAGCTTGACTTGAATCCGAAATAAAACGCGACGAGTCAGTTTTCCTTGTATATCAGTCTCATAGGTAATATCAAAAGTCTCATCAATCGTAAAACCATTACGATGGGCTATCCCGACAGCAGCGTTTTTTGAGAGAGATAGCCTTAAGGCAGTACTAATAAACTGTTTGATTTTGACTTTTACTTGGGTAACCAAAGCGTGATTAAATTGTTCTTCTTCCATCCGCATCCGAATATAATCTAAATTACAATCTCTTGAATGTACTAAATCGGGGTTTTTTTCCCATTTACTGATAGTTTCTAGAGCAGAATGTAATCTAGTTTGTAAGTGATTTACTCGATTTTGCTCATATTTAATTTTTGCGGAAAGTTGTTTATATTGTAGTCTACCAATTACAAAAAAAGCGATCGCTGCAAGCAAAAATCCTCCATTACTCAAAATTAATAAGTGAGAAGCACTAAATTGGTAACTCGATAAAATTCCACCTGAAGATTCTTGATTGGAAACTGTTTGTGTCGCAATAATTTTAAATGGTACATTCTGCTCAAACATAAATAGTTACAGCATAAAATTTCGGAGTATATTCTTAATATGCCCACGCTTCTTAAGATACCGATCAGAATTCTCGTTCAAAATATTCAGAATATGATGTTACCGCTAACCAATCTAATGCCAATACCTAGGTTTTCGGCGGTTAAAATTGCTTCCATTGCGATCGCCGTTATAGTTCAAACAACAACTAATAAATAATAATTTAGAAAAATTAAGTTTATAGGTGCTATTTCACCAAATCAAACAACAGATACTTTAGATAATAATTTAATTGGACTAATTTCTTTTAATAATTTCAAAGAAGCGGGATTTTTGACAAATAAAGAACCTGCAAACCCTAAAGAATTAACAGAAATACCGTGACAAGACTCTTGACTTCTAGGAACAATTAACATCCATTTTCTAGTAGCTAAAAAGTTATATGATCCAGGCTGTTGAATAGTATTTTTATCTAAAGTAAAGCCTATTTGTTCTAACAAAGCGTAGTAACAATCAAGCATTGTCTTGGCTGCGGTTAAAGGATTATCAAAAGAAGTTAGATCGAGACTTGCGATCGCATTTTTAAAAGGAAAACTGGTTATTGTACCTGTAGAGTTACTAAATTCAACTCGCTCTATAGCAGGAGCTATCGGCAAATATTCGGTATCAGGAATAAAAGGTAAAGGTACAAGTTGTAAATGCTTATGCCTTTGAGATGCTCCTGCATCTTTGCCCCCATTAAAGAAAGCCAAGCCATCAACTTCCTTTATACAACCCCATAAAGCTATAAAATCATTAATATTTAACAGATTTTCTTGTGACTCAAAATCGCGAGTAACAATTAATAAATGATGATCTACCACATTAAATTTATTGAGTAGACATAAATGAGTCGAGGTAATATCCTCAACGAATAAATTTTCTTCATAAGGTAAAAATGGATCGAAGTATTTACCAGTTTTCTTTTCTTTTTTTTTCTGCTCTTTTTTGGCTTTTTCTTTTCTAAAAACGTTTGCTAAACTCCGCACTAAAAAAGAAATATCATCTTGCTTAATGAAATAATATTGCGTTTCAATAGATTTTAATGCACCAGTTTGGCGAGCCGACTCCGTTACCTGAACTGTTTTTTGCCACAAGGTATCAGGCTTGAACAATAAATTATCTGAAGGGTTTTCTATCTCATAATTCATAGTATTTTAGAGGTATATAGGCTTACTTGATTAAGATAAAGCTATTTTAGCTATCTATTAGAAAGAATATTTTTTGATAGTAATAAACATAATCCCATAAATAAAAAAGGCATCGAAAAATAGCTTGCTACATCGATACCTTCAACAAAAAAATTACGCAATTGGCATCTTCTCTCTTATAAACCTTCTAAAGGAACTTGCAAAAATCTTGCTAATTCTGCTCCCTGATTTTCTAAAGTAGATAGAGCAATAGGTTCACCAACTCTAGTTAAAGGAATATCTCGAAGTTTTTTCGCCTTGAGATAAAGAACTCTTTTGGGGTTGAGACCTTCTCTAATTTCTGCTTTTACAGCTTGAACATCTTCTAAAGGAATCTTTACCTCAACTATGCGATCTTTACCAGGGAACCCAGAACGAAAAATAGTTGCATGACCAGTTTTTTTATCAAACTCATTGTAACCACCTCCTACATCCCAGAGAATTACCAACCAAAGGTAAGCTGCTAACAGAGAACCTGCAACGCCATAAAAGGTTAAAGCAACTCCTTGGGGGAAAAACTGTATATTGCTGACATCAGAAACCAGCAAAAGATTAGTTTTGAAGTAGCTCGATAATCCGCAGAGTAAAAACCCGACACCTCCCATTGTAACGATCGCTGCCCAAAAAAAATTACTAAACCTACGAGAGCCTAAAACATCCTGACGCAAAAGATTGGTTAGATTAGTCATTGTAAATGTTTACTTTTCTTAATAATCTGCAAAAAAGGTGAAATTCAAACTTAAATCATTGTCTCATCGAGCAAGAATTTTGTTTGCAAAACTTCTTCTATTTCTCAGATTGACGACTTTAAAACTTAGAGTAAGAGCGGAAATCATGGCGGTCATTTGAGTACTAATAATCAGCTAGAACCTTTAATTTTTCTAGCTAATCCATCATGAAACTTGAAAGTCGTGCTATTTTAAAAATTGTTAATCAATCCTTAGCGTAAGGTAAAGATTGGTAACAAATAAGCTATTTGCTTTTTTGGTTAACACAGCAATCATAACTTGGTTAAGTTTTTGATAAAGCGAGCAAAACCCTAATCTTTCTCTGGAAAAACTCAGGTATAGCGATCGCTGACAGATTGAAAACAAAACCACAATCTAAGACAATAATTATTGATAAGCCTTAATGCTATCGTAATTAAAAGAAAAAACAGTTCACAAATTTTTGTGAAGTATGTAGGATTGTAAGAATACACATTTTGAAAAATCTTGCAGTTTATATAGTTAAGCAAGAGGTTTAAAAACTTATGACAATCGCAGTAGGACGCGCACCAGTACGTCAAGGGTGGTTTGACGCTCTCGATGACTGGTTAAAACGCGATCGCTTTGTATTCGTGGGTTGGTCTGGTATCCTACTATTCCCCTGTGCTTACATGGCATTAGGCGGATGGTTAACAGGTACTACTTTTGTCACATCTTGGTACACTCACGGTTTAGCATCCTCTTACTTAGAAGGAGCTAACTTCTTAACCGTAGCTGTCTCCTCCCCCGCAGACAGCATGGGTCACTCCCTACTCTTCCTTTGGGGTCCCGAAG
>NZ_LR213980.1 GCF_900659865.1 Hyella patelloides LEGE 07179 | reverse complement strand
CCAATACACAAATAAACTCAAACATGAGACTTTCACTAAAAATAATCACCAAAAACTTTATCAATATTGGCTGTCGGGGTATTAGAGTTTCACCAGAGCTAGAAAGAATAGGAAGTGATGATTTTTTTGAGCAGATTTAAGCAATTATTAATCCTTGGGTATAACTGTTCACTGGTAACGGATAACTGTTAATCTGGGATTTGTGACAATTTATCTGAGTTATTTCGCCTGAAAAAAAAGAATCTGCTCGGACTTCGTAAATTAATTTATTGGGAGTTAACTATGGAACGCACTTTTATTATGATTAAACCCGATGGGGTACAACGCAACCTAGCAGGGGAAGTTATTAAACGTTTTGAAACCAAAGGCTTTACCCTTGTGGGAATGAAATTTATGGCAGTACCCCGTGAACTAGCAGAAAAACATTACGATGTACATAAAGAACGACCCTTTTTTAGCAGCCTGGTTGATTTTATTACCTCCTCTCCTGTAGTAGCAATGGTATGGGAAGGCGAGGGTGTAGTTTCTGGCGCAAGAACACTCATTGGTGCAACCAACCCTTTAACTGCTGCACCTGGTACAATTCGCGGTGATTTTGGCATTAGTATTGGTCGTAACCTCATTCATGGTTCCGATGCCATTGAAACTGCTAAAACTGAAATTGCTCTTTGGTTCGGAGAGGATGAATTAGTAAGTTGGCAACCTGCTGCTAGTTCCTGGTTATACGAATGATTAAGTATTTGATTTTAAAATAGCAATTTTAGGGGCAAGCTATGCTTTGCCCTTTTAATATGTGTGAAATAATATGTGTGAAAGCTCTTAGCCACTAGCTAATACTAATACTAGTACCAAATTGAAAAAAGAATTGACACATCTTATCAGGGTGAACAGTAGTTTGCACTTACATAACAATCATCTGTTGCAAGCATTATTTGACTTGGTATAAGCATTTCTCCCTAAAAATTTGCTTGACATCACAAATAAAAAAGAACCATAATAATAGTTTGTGTAAACTGTAACTTTAATAAACCTTTGGCTAACGTTATCGTTATCGGAGCCCAATGGGGTGACGAAGGAAAAGGCAAGATAACCGATTTACTGAGTCGCTCGGCGGACGTAGTGGTACGCTCTCAAGGTGGAGTTAATGCAGGTCATACAGTTGTCGTTGATGGACAAACTTTTAAACTGCATTTGATTCCTTCTGGTATTTTATATCCAGATAAAGAATGTATCATCGGTTCGGGAACAGTCATCGATCCTCAAGTAGTGATCGAAGAAATCGAGCAATTAAAAGCACTCAAAGTTTCGGTTGATAATCTCAAAATTTCCCAAACTGCTCATGTAACTATGCCCTATCATCGCTCGATAGATCGGGCATCAGAAGAGCGAAGAGGAAACTATAAAATCGGGACAACAGGGCGAGGAATTGGCCCTACTTATGCTGATAAATCGGAAAGGACGGGAATTAGAGTTTTAGATTTAATGGACTCCACTCGTCTGAGAGAGAAACTAGAATGGACAATCAATTATAAAAACGTAATTTTAGAAAAACTATATAATTTACCTCCTTTAGATTCAGAGGAAGTAATCACAGAGTATCTGGAATACGCAGAATATTTACGTCCCCATGTAATAGATAGCTCTCTCAAGGTATACCAAGCGGTACAAGAGAAAAAAAATATTCTCTTTGAAGGAGCGCAAGGTACATTACTCGACTTAGATCACGGTACGTATCCTTATGTAACTTCTTCTAACCCCATAGCGGGAGGTGCTTGTGTTGGTGCAGGTATTGGTCCCACAATTATCGATCGCGTTATTGGAGTTGCCAAAGCTTATACTACCCGTGTTGGAGAAGGACCTTTTCCTACAGAATTAGTTGGAGAAATTGGAGAAATTCTCGGTAATCGCGGTGCAGAATTTGGCACCACTACTGGTCGCCGTCGTCGCTGTGGTTGGTTTGATGCGGTGATTGGTCGTTATGCAGTACGCATTAATGGTTTAGACTGTTTAGCCATCACCAAATTAGATGTTTTAGACACTTTAGAAGAAATCAAAGTCTGTGTGGCTTATGAAATTGATGGTAAAATGTGTCATCATTTTCCGAGCAATGTAGGAGAATTTGCCCACTGCAAATCAGTGTATAAAACATTACCTGGTTGGCAACAAGATACCACCGATTGTCAGACATTAGAAGACTTACCATCAGAAGCATTAAACTATTTAAAGTTTCTTGCAGAATTAATGGAAGTTCCCATTGCAATCGTCTCTCTCGGCCCTAGTCGCGACCAAACTATTATTGTCGAAGACCCCATTCACGGACCCAAAAGAGCTTTGCTAGACGCAAATGGTGCGCCTGTTACCAGCAATTAGTGATTTCCTTTTATAGCCAAAAGCGCGGAAAGTTTTTTAACTTAACTTTTGCAGACTTTCCCCAAATTTTTTGTTGTTAAATTTATACCATTTATTTTCTTAACTACTGAGTAAATAACTATGACTATTACTGTTGAATGCAAAACTAGACCAGAAGGAAGCAAACCCAAAGCCTTACGTCGTGAAGGTTTAATTCCTGCTGCTTTATACGGACATAAAGGAGCAGAATCCGTTTCTCTAACTATGCCAGCTAAAGAAGCCCAAATGTTACTGAGAAAAGCAGCAGTCAATAATACTTTGGTCGATCTCAATATTTCTGATATTTCTTGGAGTGGCAAAGCATTAATTAGAGAAGTACAAGCTCATCCTTGGAAAAGAACTCTCTATCATCTCAGCTTTTTCTGTGTTCCAGAAGGTCAAACTACTAACTTAGTTGTACCTCTCGAAATCACGGGAGAATCAGTAGGGATCAAAGAAGGCGGAATTTTAGAGCAGAATATTACCGAATTGAATATTAGTTGTACTCCGAAAAATATTCCTCAGTCTATTGAAATTAATATTTCTAGTTTTGGTATTGGTACTAATCTCAGCGTAGGCGATCTAGTCTTACCAGAAGGCGTAACTGTTTTAGATGATTCTGAGCAAACTGTATTTTCTATTGTTGCTCCTGCGAAAATGGCTACTGAAACTAGTGCAGAAGAAGAAGAAACTATAGTACAAACAGAAGCAGACGCTTAATAGTTATCAGTTATCTTCTTAAAGCTAATAGCTCGCTTGCTAATAGCTCACTTGCTAATAGCTTTGTACTTGACGGGAGGAAATGAGGGAAGACCCCGCGTCGCCGTAAGGCGCAAGGGAATGCTTCCCGATGCTTCTGGTTAAGAAGCTGTCTTACAACAGTCCTCTGGGTCGGGAAACCCTCCTGCAAGGCTGTTGCGCTATTCCACAGCGAGTGTTGACGGCTCTTCCAACAATCACGCTACTGAGTTCAAGACGATTACGCCTTTGCGTTGTCTACAATCGAGTAGGTCGTCTACCCTGTTTGATTGGCAATCGCGCTTATAGCAATCGCGCTTATAGCTAGGAGCTTCGCTCCTTTATTAGTTATTAGTTATTAGTTATTAGTTACTAGTTATTAGTTATCAGCATAAAAAATAGTGTATTTACTGCTTTGAATCTCTATTTATTTTTTTTTGTTTCTTAGAATCAATTAGAAAAATCTTGTATCGAACTTGCACTAACCGATGATTAGTAACTGGTAAAATTTTTGATAGGTAGGTCAACCTAATTATTCGTAGTATAGGTAGATAGATCGCTTGACCTATCTATTGTTTAGGGCTTTTGAGTTTCATTTTTCTTAGACGTGAAAGGTGCTTCGGAGGAGAAGAGCCAAGACACGGCAATGCACTAAACATAATGTCTTAATGTGTATGTGTAATTTTGCATTACTAAGGAGTTGGCATCGCCTACCCGTTATTGTCTTTAGAAGAGAGCGATAACTATTGAGGTAGTTAAAATAGCTCACTATATCTAACCTTACGAATTGTTTGGGGTAAAACTCCTACCAACAAAGCAAAGGCTTCATCTGGTAATTGGGCTACTGTATCTGTATCAAACCAATGTTCAAACTGATTGAGTATTACCCTGGCTCGTTCTGTAGGTACAGGATTATCTGTAATTTGTTTGGTGAGTTTGACCCATTGTCTCCGCATTTTATAAGCTTGTCTTCGCTGTTCGGAAGTTTGAGGAACCATTAAAGACAGTTTTCCCACAGCAGTTACAGCCAGAGCATTGGCATCAAATTGACCTCCGACAATAGCACCAGGACCCACAAATTCGGCGTGATATTTCTTATAGACTATTAAACCATTTTTGCGACGAGGGTTGACGACTAAAAGTTTTTGCGATTGTATTTGTTTTAAAATGTCGTCAAACTGAGAATCCATGACCGAGTTAACTCTATATGGTGCAATTAATGTACCCTGAATCGTAACATTTTAATTGTCTTACTACGATCTTAATTCAATTAGAAAATATTTTTTTCCGTAAAAGTAAGCGGTAAGAGTTGGATTTCAAAAATCCATTCCAATGAGTTTCTTTTTTAATTATTTGATAACCAATATTAAGATAAAGTTGTTTAGCAGAATGATTATGGCTTAGTACGTGAAGTTCAATGGTATCATAACCCCAACTACGAGCTATTTGTTCGCATTTGGTCAAGAGTTGTCTGGCAACCCCCTGACGACGATAGGCATTTTTAACAGCTAAATTAGAGATATAAGGGTATTGAGGCTCTGAAGACCAAAAAGAAGCTTTTAAAGCAATTTCGACTGTTCCCGCAATTGGGTATTTATTGCGATCGCCATTGGTAGTTGCGACTAAACATCGATACAGCGCAGAATTAGAGCGCAAACGATAACGTAAATCTTCACCAACAGTAAACTGTAGTAAGGGATACAACCAGCTTAGAATACCCGAATAGTCATAGAAACTGGAAACGATGGTTTCTGCAAGTTCTGAGACATCTGAGATTTTAGCATTCCGAATCAAAGGTTGTTTTTGAGGTGTGGTATGACAATGGTTCGTCGAGGAGAAAGGCATTAAGCAAGACAGATTGCAAGATTGTCCCAATTATTGTAATTCTTTATTTTCCATGATGCATTTTTATGTTGTGTCTGGGAACAATAGAAAAAGTTGTAGTCACCAGTGAAGCTTGTAATGCCAAAAGTTTTGTGGGAACAATTTAATAATTTGTCTCATAAGACGGTTTGCCAAAACATCGTGGACACTATTGGTAGGGTGTTTAGCGTCGATCTGGCTATTTTACTCACAATTAATCCTTTAAACCAAGAACGACAACATTTTATTACGTATAAATCGGCAGAAATTTTTAGCAGTAAGGATTACGAGTTTTTTAAACAAATTGCTCTAGATACAGAGAGTGTTTTAGTAGTCAACGATATCAATACAGATCGCCAGTGGCAAGAAAAATATCAGTCTAATTTTACTCACCATCAAGGAAAAGTATGTTCTGTTTTGGCAGTCCCTTTAACTTGTCAACATAATTTCCAAGCTTACATCAGCTTATATTCTTGTCAAAAGCCTCGAATCTGGCAACAAGAAGATGTGGGATTAGCGATGATGATGGCTGCTCAAGCAGGGTTAGCAATTTCTCAAACCTATGCTTACGAAGATATGAAAGCTTTGGCTCAAAGAGAAGTAACTTTGAATCGAATTACGGCGGTGATTCGCTCTAGTTTAGAACCCCAAGCTATTTATAATGCCATTGTGACCGAATTAGGAACAACTTTAGAGGTAGATGGTTGCTCCTTGTCTCTTTGGACAAAAAACGATCGCTATATGCTCTGTGTGGGGCTATATAAATCTGATGAAAGTCTCATTATTCCTCAAGAAACTAAAAATTGGCAACGATCTACTATTTCGTTAGTACCTATTGCTGATAATCCTTTATTGCAGAGGTTAATTAAAGATCGAGAGCCTGTTTGTTTATCTGATTTACAACAAGAGCAAGATTTGGCGAGATTCGATCTTCCTTGGCGTTCTCAGTCAAGAGCTTTATTAATCGTACCTTTAATCTTTGATGGAGAGATTATGGGTAGTATTACTCTACGAGAAACCAATAATTCTCGCCATTGGCGCAGTTCCGAAATTGAATTAGCTAAAGCTGTAGCTTCTCAAGCAGCGATCGCTGTAAACCAATCAAGACTTTACGAAACGAGCAGAAGACAGGCTATTCAGCTACAAGTAAGCGAAAACAAAGTTAAAGAACTGAATAATTATCTTACAGAATCGATTTTAAAACGTTTTTTACCAGAAGTAATCGCCAACCAAGCAGCGACAGGAATGCTTACTTTAGATTTAAGCCCAGAACCCCATTTAATTACAGTCTTGTTTTGTGATTTAGTAGGCTTTACAAAACTATCTAGCCAATTAGAAGTCGATATCTTGTCGGAGTTACTTAATGAGTATTTAGAAGCGATGACTCAGGCGATATTTGACCATTCAGGAACAGTTGATAAATTTGTGGGAGATGGTGTAATGGCTCTTTTTGGTGCGCCAGAAGAATTACCTCTTTGCCAACAAGCTCGAAGAGCGATCGCTACTGCTAAGACTATGCAACATTATTTATTACCGATCAATCGCAAATGGCGAGCCAAAGGAGTTTGGCAAGCAGGAGAAATTGCCGATCTACAATTACGTTGTGGTATTCACCAGGGTAGAGCAGTAGTCGGGATGTTTGGCGGTAAGCAACGCAAAGACTATACTGCGATCGGCAAAGTAGTTAATATTGCTGCTAGACTGCAACAGATTGCCAGCCCCAACAGTATTCTTTTGTCGGAAACAGTGTTTAATTGCCTAGAAAAAGCAGATAGAAAAGAGACTAAAGCACAATACGTCAAATTAAAAGGTATAAAGCCAGATTTTTGCTGTTATTCTTTATCAATGGTCGATTCTTAAAGATCGCTGATTACTCATAGATACTCGTGCCAAATAAACTCGTGTCTTTGAGACAAATAGGTTTTGGGTGCAAAGGAATAGCAGTGAGACTCTGGGGATGTTCTATCGGAATCGCCAACGCTCATGCCTGAGAGAAGAAAAAAGAGAACTATCAAAAATAGACAAATAAATTTGCTTACTTAGCCCAATTTTGCGGATTACCAATCGACTCTAAAATCAATCTTAAATTGCAAGTATTTGGTTGCAATACTCTGGACAGTTTTTTGCCGACAACGAAAAATAAGGGTTCTAGCCACCTCAACTCGCTCTATCTATGACGTAAAGTCAAGGCTTTCAAGCTCTAGATTAAACATTTCCCGAACCATTATGGTTAACAAAAAACTTCTTTACAGTATTAAATTTGCTAGCTTCATTATATGATAATATAGTAATATAGCTAATAACTAGAAGCTTTATTTACAAACTGTTTGAGTTATCAGCAATATAGTAATCGTGTCATTTTTACAAGATGTCGTCGTATTGTCACGTCTACAATTCGCTCTAACTGCCATCTTTCATATGTTGTGGCCTGTTTTAACTACAGGAATGGCTATTTATTTGATAGTCGTAGAGGGCTTATGGCTAAAAACGAAAAACCCAGACTATTACTATCACGCTCGCTTTTGGTCAAAACTTTATGTACTTAACTTTGGCATTGGAGTCGCTTCAGGAATCCCCATGGAGTTTCAATTTGGAACTAATTGGGCTCCTTTTTCCCAAGCAGTAGGCGACTTTTTTGGGAGTGTTTTAGGCTTTGAAGCTTCTATGGCATTTATGCTAGAGGCGGGTTTTTTAGGCATCATGCTTTTTGGTTGGGAATGAGTACCGCCTGTGATGCACTATTTAGCGACTATTATGGTAGCTCTAGGTGCAAATCTCTCTATTTTCTGGATTTTAAGCGCGAATTCTTGGTTACAGACCCCTGCAGGAGGAGAATTTGTTCAAGGGAATTTCATCGTTAGCGATTATTTCCAGGCTATTTTTAATCCCTTCATGGTTAATAGCGTGTTGCATATGTTCTTTGCCACTTTGGAAACTTCTTTGTTTGTCATTGGTGGTATCAGTGCTTGGTATATTCTGCAAAAACGCCATCAGAAATTTTTTGCTTTATCACTGAAAATTGTTTTGGCAGTTGCGATCGCTGTTACTCCCCTACAACTCTACATCGGACATTTAAGCGGAGAACAAGTTTATCACCATCAACCCACCAAATTAGCTGCAATGGAAGCCCAATGGAAAACCATTCCCGCAGGAGAATCCCCTTCTTGGAGTGCGATCGCTATTCCCAATGACAAAGCAGAGCAAAATAACTGGGAAATAAGTATTCCTGGGCTATTAAGCTATATTCTCGAAATTAAACCCAAATTATCTGAACCAGTCTTGGGCTTAAAAGAATATGCACCAGAAGATCGCCCTCACCAAATTGGTTTAATCTATTATGCCTTTAGAATTATGATTGCGATCGGCTTTTTATTGGCTGGTTTGATGGCAATCACTGTTTTACAATGGCTCAGAGGCAAACTATCTTCAGAAAACATTACCCAACAATCTTGGTTACTTAAAGCTTGGTTATTTTCTGCTCCTCTGGGTTACATTGCTGTCGAATCAGGCTGGATTGTGCGGTGTGTCGGTAGACAACCCTGGACTGTATACGGAGAAATTCGCACTGTAGATACAGTGTCTCAATTACCTGCTAGCAACGTTTTAACCTCCTTAACTACTTTTGCGATTGTTTACAGCATTTTGTTTATTTCTGCTCTTTACTTCGGTAGCAGAATCATCAAAGAAGGGCCTAATTTTGGCTTACCAATCCCAGAACAAGAAGCTAAAGCAACACCGGCAAAACACATTCCTGATAGTCGCCCTGTTACCAGTGAATAGTGAACAGTGATTGTTCTTTTAAGGAACAAAGAAAAAGGAAAAATGAACAATAGATTCACGAGTAATAAGTAATAAGTAACGAGTAACTCGTCATTACCTCTGAGGAGAAGGAGCGAGGATTCAATTATTGAATTATATTTCTCTATTTTCGCGCCATAAATGGCAGGAGGCTTTAAACCACTTATTACTTATTACTTTAGCCCGAAGGGCGTGGTAACAGATAGCAAGTTTTTTAAGTGATAAATACTAACTATCTACTAGCCACTAACAACAAGCAAAAAGCAACAAGCAACGAGCAACTAACCACTAACCACCAACCACCAACTATCTCGATCCCGCTTGACGGGACTAACAAACTCATGGAATCTTTAGAATATTTTTTACCCCAGGTGTGGTTTACGATCTTGGCATTATTCTTATTTTTGTATGTCATGCTTGATGGCTTTGATTTAGGTGTGGGAATTCTTTCGATTACCTCTTCGACTGAAGAAAGAAGAGGGATGCTAATGACAAGCCTGAATAATGTCTGGGATGCCAATGAAACTTGGCTAGTACTCATGGGAGGTGCTTTGTTTGGGGCTTTTCCCTTAGCTTATGGCACAATTCTCCAAGCTTTGTATATTCCAGTCATGGTAATGATCTTTGGCTTAATTTTTCGTGCAGTAGCTTTTGAATTTAGAGAACACGCTAACAATAAAATATTTTGGAATTTAGCCTTTGCTGGCGGGAGTTTTGCTGCTGCTTTAGGACAAGGTTTTGCATTAGGTGCTATCTTACAAGGAATTGCCGTAGATGAAGCTGGTCAATTTATTGGTGGTACTTGGGATTGGCTGACATTGCGATCGCTCCTTACTGCCCTGACTCTAATTCAAGGCTATGTTTTGATTGGCTCTACCTATCTCATCATGAAAACAGAAGGAGAGCTACAAAATACCCATTATCTGACAGCAAAAATTTCTGCGGTGACAACTTTTATTGGTGCAGTTTATCTGACTATTACTACACCTATTTTTTATGAAAGTGCTAGAACTCGTTTATTTAGTGAGCCTTTAGTGTTCATTTTTGCTTTTATTCCCTTGTTAGGTACTTTAATTATTAGTTTACTTTGGAGAAGTATTACTTTAAAAAAAGAAAGACAGCCTTTTGTCTGGACTTTATTGTTATTCTTTTTATCTTTCTTTGGTTTAGGCTTAGTTGTTTTTCCTTATATTATACCCACAGAAATCACTATTTATCAAGCTGCTGCCAGTCCTAGCTCTTTAGTCTTCATGATTATTTTTATTGGGTTTTTAATTCCAATTATGCTGGCATATAATATTTATCAATATGTTGTCTTTAGAGGTAAAGTTGTCAGTGCTAGTGAAAATGAATATTAATCTGAGTGATACTATTTCCTAGTGAGTAATTACAATTCAGCAACTAATTATTTATGGCAAGTTATTTGATTACAGGGGCAAATCGAGGTATTGGTTTAGAATATTGCCGTCAACTTAAAAGTCGTGGCGATGAGGTTATTGCCTTATGCCGTAATGCTTCTCAAGAATTAAAAGAGTTAGATATTACAATTCAAGAAGGTATTGATATCACTTCTGATGAATCAGTTACCGCTTTGGCAAAAACTCTAAGTAACCAAAAAATTGATGTTTTAATTAATAATGCAGGTATTTTAAAGCGCGTTACTCTCGACAATTTAGATTTTGATAGTATCAAACAACAATTTGAAGTTAATGCTCTAGGAGCTTTACGGATTACTAAAGCTTTACTACCTAATTTAACTAAGGGTTCAAAAGTTATTCTTATGACCAGCCGTATGGGTTCTATTGAAGATAACACCTCTGGTAGTTCCTATGGTTATCGAATGTCTAAAGTTGCCCTTTCTATGGCAGGGAAATCATTATCTCACGATTTGAAATCTCAAGGGATTGCTGTGGCAATTCTCCATCCTGGTTTAGTGCAAACACGCATGACTAACTTTAATCAATCGGGTATTACGCCCCAACAATCAGTAACAGGATTACTTCAGCGAATCGAGGAATTAAATTTAGACAATACTGGTAATTTTTGGCATTCTAATGGGGAAATTTTGCCCTGGTAAGAAGTCAGAAATCAAAAATCATCTTAATCGTGTTCTGTTGGCAAGACAAAAATGTTAAGAAATGTTAAAAATGCATAAAACTCAGAGATTCTACCTAAGTAATTATTGGAGAGTTTAGGTTTGAAAGAGCTACCACTACATACCCATCTTGTAGGTGGCTCTTTTTTTTCTTCTGAGAGAAACTCCAAGTGCGATCGCTAAGTTCCTTACTGAAGGCGAGATTCCACAGTGCCAATGAATGCAGATCGGCAATTGCGATCTAATCCTCAAAATTGTTGATTACTCCTTATTCATTTCTGATTACATATTCCTTGAGATAAAATGAGAGGCTACGTAAACTGTTAGCTGTGAAGATGAGTTTAAACTGGATTAGTCGCGCCGATCGCTTAAGTGCTTTACCACCCTACGTATTTGCCCGTCTCGATGAACTGAAAGCCCGTGCCAGAGAACAAGGGCTAGACTTAATTGATTTAGGAATGGGAAATCCTGATGGGGCTGCACCTCAACCCGTTATTGAAGCAGCGATCGCTGCTCTAGCCAATCCCAAAAACCACGGTTATCCCCCCTTTGAAGGCACTGCAACTTTCCGTTCAGCCATTACCGATTGGTACGAGCGTTGTTATAACGTCAAATTAGACCCAGACAGCGAAGCTTTACCTTTAATCGGTTCTAAAGAAGGTTTGGGTCATTTAGCATTAGCTTACGTCAATCCTGGTGATGTGGTTTTAGTTCCCTCTCCTTCTTATCCTGCCCATTTTCGAGGTCCTTTAATTGCGGGGGGTGTGATACACAACATCAATTTAACAGCAGAACAAAATTGGTTGATTGACTTCAGCAGTATTCCTGAAAAAGCAGCCCAACAAGCCAAAATTCTTTACTTTAACTATCCCAACAATCCTACTACCGCCACCGCACCAAGAGAATTTTTTGAAGAAGCAGTTGCTTTTGCCCGTCACTATGAAATCATGCTAGTTCACGATCTTTGTTATGCCGAATTAGCTTTTGATAATTATCAACCTACTAGCTTGCTAGAAATTCCTGGCGCAAAAGAAATTGGGGTAGAATTTCACACTCTCTCTAAAACCTACAATATGGCAGGTTGGCGTGTAGGCTTTGTAGTCGGTAACTCTGATATTATTCAAGGTTTACGAACCCTTAAAACCAACTTAGATTACGGTATTTTTGCCACCATTCAAAAAGCAGCCGAAACCGCCCTCCACTTACCCGATAAATACATCCAAGAAGTACAAACACGTTATAGCACCAGAAGAGATTTTCTGATTAAAGGTTTAGCCGAATTAGGCTGGAAAATCCCCCCC
>NZ_LR213979.1:5406-12217 GCF_900659865.1 Hyella patelloides LEGE 07179 | reverse complement strand
TTTAGGGGTCTTGGGCGGGGCAGAAGAGTTCTGCCGTGAAACGACAGAATCAGCCCCTTGGGTTTCCCTCAATGAGCAACTCGTTCAAGACAGGTATGAAACCGATAGTAATACTGTTCGGAGCTTCAGAAGCTCCGAAGCTCTAAGACGGGGCGTATCCTAAAGGACTAGCGAAGCCGTCGTAAACTTTTGAGGTCTCCTCAAAAGACAGCCCCTCCTCTAAGCTTTAAGCCTCTTGAATATTAATGAAAAAGTAAAATTTTGCGCTTTTCATACCACCATGAGGCAAAGCCAACGTTTTTAATGTGGCTGAAGTCCGAACAGGAATATCACAGATCGGCAGTGGGCTAAATTACATACCCAGTTTATGGATGAAACCGTTAAACCTTGTAGAAACGTATCATGATATGTCTCTACACTGGATATTTATTGGGAGTTTTACTAAATGGATTTGGTATTCTAACAGCAAGCAAGAAACAACAAAACAATAACCAACAAAGCAAACCCATGAACAAAGAATCATTAACTAATCTCGATAGTATTCAAGAGCCAATTTTAAAAGCCGAACCAGAAGTTAAAGCTATCATTCAAAGAGTTTTAAAGTTAGAGAAAGATAAACTATATTTAAAAACTCCTCGTAATATCACAGAGGATATAGTAAACATCATTAAAGATGTTATTCATTAAGGGCGTTGCTGATTTAGAGATGAAACCAATTTAATGATACGGTTTGTTGCTGGTTGTTCGCTGCTATTTTTTTGTTGTAAGCATAATCGAAAAAACCTTGACGCGAGATACGATCGAGCTTTTGCAAAAATTAACTAAAAATCAAAACAAATAACTTGACTCTTTGCACAGATAAACACAGATAGTATTGTAAATGGTTGTTATAGTTGACTAAGATTATTTTTTATTTGAATTGTATAAATGAAATTAATTTCTTTACAGCTATATAATTTTAGACAGTTTTATGGCAAAACCCCACAAATAAAGTTTGCTTCTGGACAGGAAAATACGACAGTAATTCATGGTAATAATGGTTCGGGAAAAACTGCTTTATTAAATGCTTTTACTTGGGTGTTATATGAGCAGTTTACGGCTGCTTTTGCTGCTCCTGAGATGTTAATCAATAAAAGAGCGATCGCAGAAACGAAAACAGGATATTCTATAGAGTGTTGGGTAGAGTTGCAGTTTGCTAGCAATCATCAAAATTATCAACTTAAACGAAAATGTTATGGCATAAAAAAGTTAGATAATACAGTAGATTATAGTGAATCAAAACTGTTTATGTTGATTTCTGGAGATGATGGCAAATGGTATCCTCCTATAGAGCCAGCAACAGAAATTATCGAGCAAATTTTACCCAGTAGTTTGCATCAATATTTTTTCTTTGATGGAGAAAGAATTGATAATTTTTTCCGTCAAAATAGTAAGAATAGCATTGCGGAAGATACTAAAGATTTATTAGGGTTAAAGGTATTAGAACGTGGAATTGAACATCTCAAGAAAGCAAAAAAAAGTTTACAGGATGAATTACAGGAAATTAGTGATGGCGAGGTTCAAAAAATATTAAAAGAGTACAAAAACTTAGAAAAAAACCAAGAGCAAGCAGCAAAATCATTGGACAATAATCTTCGTGAGACTACCCAGTTAGAATTACGACAAAGTAATTTAACAAAACAGTTATTAGAAGTTAGTGGTGTAGATAAGCTACAACAACTTAAAGTTAAATTAGGTCAAGAAGAAAAACAGATTAGACAAAATTTACTACAAGCAAAGAAAGAGTTAAAAGAGTTCTTATCTCGTCAAGGATATTTAGCCTTTTTACCAGAAGCTATTGAAGCTTTTAGTTTCTTGGTTAATAATTTAAAACAAGAGCAGCAGATTAATACAGGTATTCAACAAGAGTTTATTCAACAACTATTAAAACAGCAATCTTGTATTTGTGGCTTAGAATTATTCCCTGATAGCATAGCTTATAATAATGTGCGTAGCTGGCTAAAAAAAGCCGATCAAAAAAATATTGAAGAAGTCATTATTAGGTTAGAAACTCAAACCAAGCCGATTAAAAATATTACCGAACAATTATGGCAAGAAATCGATCGTAAACAGACTTATCTAAATCAGCATTATCAAGAATTAAACAGAATTGAAAAAGAGCAAGAAAAAATCAATCGTCAATTGCGGAGTTATCCAGATCGAGATATTCAAACTTTACAACAACAATCGGAAACAATCACTTCCAGAATTAAAGAATTAATCTTAGAGCAAGGTATTACCCAACAGCAACAAAAAACTTATGGTAGTAGCCTCTCTAAGCTACAGCAACAATTAGCAAAACAACAACTCAGAGAGCAACAACAGATTACTACCCAAAAACGGATTCAAGCAGCAGCAGAAGCCATCAATCGCTTACTGGAAGTCAGAAATCGTTTAGAAACCCAATTTCGTGATTCTTTAGAGCAAAAAGTAGCAGAGATTTTTAGCTCTATCTCCTTTACCCCCTACATACCCAAACTGAATAATAACTACGAATTAACTTTAGTCGAAAATACTGCGGGAATTGCTGCGCCTGTAGCTGCTTCTACAGGAGAAAATCAAGTACTCAGCTTATCATTCATCGGAGCAATTATAGACCGCGTTCGCGAATGGAGTCAAAACAACACTCTAATTGGACTAGATAGTAGCACTTTTCCCATCGTGATGGATTCCCCTTTCGGTAGTCTTGATGAAACCTATCGCAAACAAGTCGCAGAAGCAATTCCTCAATTAGCTAATCAATTAATTGTCTTAGTAACCAAAACTCAATGGCGTGGTGAAGTTGCTAATACTATCAGCGATCGTATTTCTCAAGAATATGTTTTAACTTACCATTCTTCTAAACCCAATTGTCAAGAAGATTGGTTAAAATTGCATGGTATTAATTATCCTTTGGTGAAACAAAATAGTAATAGATTTGAATACACAGAAATTGTCGAAATAAAATCCTAAGTTAAAATATTATGTAGGGTAAATAGTCTCTATATTAGTAAAAATAATAACTGTAGAACTTATACCTATCTCAGTGAAAACACTGAATTCTTCAGCACATTATTAGTATTTTTCATAAACTAAAGCTTTATATCGAGAAAGGAGTACAGCAATAAAATGTTTATTTTGACTAGGGAGGAAATAGAGTATTGTGTTGGTACAAAGAATTCTGGAGAGAATGAAAATTCAGTTTCAGGATTAGTTTATAACAATAACTTTTTTATTAAAGCAAAGCATTACGAGCTTAGTGAATATGAGGATGCACTAAAAGATTGTCGGGAGAATTTTTTGGATAATGAAGAAATACAAATTCCTACTTTAATGATCAAAGAAGAAGATAGCGTTAGTATCTGGACACAAGATAACAGCTATCAGACACAAAATTCTATTCATACTTCTACTCCATCTGTTTCTAGCACAAAAGCTAAATCTAAAAATTTTGGTAATTTTAACCTGGATAAATTAGCCGAAAAAATGCGTGGAGAAAATGGTTTAAATATCAAAACTCGTCGTCACAAATTAAAGCTTTATCACCGCTGTTTTACAGGAAGTGAAGTAGTTGATTGGTTAGCAGAAAAGCTAAAGATGCCGAGAACAAAAGCGGTTAAATTAGGGCAACAGCTAATGAAGGCTAAAATAATCCATCATGTTAAAGATGAGCATGATTTTGAAGATAGTGATTTATTTTATCGTTTTTATGAAGATGAAGATAAAAAGATTTGGACAGATAAATTACTTTAATTTGAGTTTGATAAATACAAAATCTGTGGAGACTAAGGAAAAACTTGAAAAAAGTAGCAATAAGCAATAAACCGTATCGTTATTTATTTCCTACCCAAAATCGCTAACGCCCAGATATTTATCTCAAATTCATATAGTTTAAATTATTTCAGGATTATTGACGGTATACATCACAATATCTGGAAACTCTACTGATTTTATCCCTAAAATTATAAATCCATAGTCTGTCCATCCTGCGTTAAAAACCAAAAATTGTAAGCTACAATCTTTTACTTTTTTGCTAAAAGCATGATAGTTTGAAGGTGATAAAAATCTTTGTCTTACTTCAGCATTAAATAGTTTTTTGCGCCATTGTGAATCAAGACTAAAATCAAACCTTAAATCACTAATTTGCTCTATTACAATATCTTTAACTCTTTTTTCGTTTGGCTTTAAAGATGCCAACTGAGGAATTATTTTATCAGTTTCCCAGGTATGAAAATAAAAAACTTGTTTACTATTGTTATTGGGCTTCCAACCATTAGCTAAACCATGTGTAATCACTTGTCTGACTAATTTAGGAGTGATGGATACTCCTTGTTTAATTTTTTGCCATTTATTCTCTAAATTTTTGGTGTATGAATTATGAGGTTCAAAAAATGCTTGCAGCAGTTGCTGGGGATTTTCTTGAGTTTCAATAGAAAGAAAAATAGTATCGTTACGTTTAGAAGTCAGCCAACGGTACTTGGTACCATCAATTTCTATATTTCGGCTTTTTTTCTTTGGTAGAGTCATAGTCTGAGTCAATAGTTCTTTTTGAGCAGCCTAAAAAGCAATACCCTTGTGTTAAGCAATCGAGCCATCTAAACTTTATAGGGACGCTCCATAGAACATCCCTACACAATCAATTTATTTTTTATTCAGAGCAGAATAAGTGTTAGAAAAATAACACTCCTAGGATGCCACAGAAGTTGCTGAAGCAGCAGAGCGTCTTCTTCTTCTAGTAGTTCTAACTGCGGGTTTTTCAGGTTTTTGCATCAAGAAAACTAACAAAGGACGACTTTGTAATTCTCTACGAAATAACCTTCTTAAACTACCTTCTAGTTCATGGCGAACACTATCCCAATCGACATCGGTAGTACCATTTTCTGAATAGGTAAAATTACTCCAGCGATCGCTTAAGGTTTGTTCCAGAGTTCTATTTACTAACTGCTGTAATAAAGATTGTTCTACTTTAGTAACAACTCCTCGTAGATGCAATGTAGGGGATGCCACTAATTTACCAGACCAATCAATAGCTGTGGCTACAGTAACTACACCATCTTCTGCAAGTTGTTGTCTTTCTTTCATAATTGTATCTTGAACAATTCCCGCACGATCTACTAATTCAATTCCTGACTCTACTTGTCCTGCAACTTGAATGCTCTCAGTACTTAATTCAATAATGTCACCATTATCAATAATTACAGTATTTTCTTGGGGAATTCCCATCGCCTGAGCCATTTGTGAGTGTTTGACCAGCATCCGATGTTCGCCATGGACGGGGACAAAGAATTGAGGCTTAGTAAGTGCCAACATTAGTTTGTGGTCTTCTTGCGCGCCGTGACCAGAAACATGAATACCTTGTTGCTTACCGTAAACTACTTTTGCTCCCTGCATCATTAAACGGTCAATGGTATTAACTACCGCAATGGTGTTACCAGGAATGGGGTTAGCCGAAAAAACAATGGTGTCTCCTTCTTTGACTCTGATGTGGCGGTGTTCTCCTTTAGAGATACGGGTCATTGCGGATAAAGGTTCACCCTGAGAGCCAGTGGTTAAAATAAGGGTTTTTTCATCAGGAAGACGACTCAGCGATCGCAAAGGTTCAAAGAGATCGTCAGGACATTTGATGTAGCCTAAATTGCGAGCATGGGCGATGACGTTTAACATCGATCTCCCTACCACTACTACTTTACGCTGAAGCTTTTGGGCTATATCTAAAATCATATTGACCCGATGCACAGAAGAAGCAAAAGTAGTTACCATAACTCTACCTTCTGCTTGGGAGAAAATACGCTCTAAGTTAGGATAAACCGCTCTTTCTGAAGGAGTGTGTCCAGGGACTTCTGCATTGGTAGAGTCACTTAAAAGACATAAAACACCTTGTTCTCCGTATTCGGCTAATCTCTGCAAATCAAAATATTCACCGTCTACGGGAGTATGATCGACTTTGAAATCTCCAGAATGAACAATCACTCCTAAAGGTGTCGTAATTGCTACGCTGAAGCTATCAGCAATCGAGTGGGTGTTACGAATGAATTCGACAGAGAAATATTCTCCAATACGGACGGTTTCTCTGGGAACAACGCTTTTGAGATTTGTGCGCTCGCTAACTCCTGCTTCTTCTAACTTATCTTGCAAGAGAGTCATGGCTAATCTAGGACCATAAATGATGGGAATATCAAACTGTTTAAGATGATAAGCAATCCCTCCAATATGATCTTCGTGACCATGGGTAACAATCATGCCTTTAATTTTATGGCTATTTTCTCTCAAATAAGCCATGTCTGGTAAAACAATGTTAATCCCATGCATCTCATCAGTGGGGAAAGCCAAACCAGCGTCTAATAGTACAATTTCATCGTTGTACTCGAAGACACAGGTATTTTTGCCAATCTCATGAAGCCCTCCTAAAGGAATGATTCTCAGAGCATCTTGATTTTGTTGTTTGCTACTTTTTTTAGTGATTATTTTGTTCATTGTTTTGTTTGGTTTTGATTTCGCTTTAAGGGAAATAGCTGTTTTTTTTGTAGTGACGGATTGGTTTAAATTATTGGACATAAGATAAATTCAGTTTGCTATGAATTTTTTTTGTAATACTTAATTTTCTTATTGGGGATTAGCCTTTGATTTTTAATGCGTCTTAAATATTAGTTTATTTTAAACACTTAAATGTAAAAAACAATGGCAAGATAAAGTATTTTTTCTTTTTAATAATCATAATAAATTGATATCAAATACAAATTTATTTTTACTTATAAATAATAACTATGCTTGAAACTTATAGGTAATTTCAACA
>NZ_LR213979.1:0-4736 GCF_900659865.1 Hyella patelloides LEGE 07179 | reverse complement strand
ATTAAAAAAAAATAACAATTATATTAAACTTAAATCCTTAAGAGTTGTTTTTAATTTTTCTTGTAAATCTAATTGTAGCTCACAAAGAGGGGAACGCAAACCTCCTACTTGCCAACCTTTTAAATTTAAGGCGTATTTAATGGGAATAGGGTTAGTAGTAGCAAACAAAACCTTATATAAAGGGAATAACTTTAATTGAATTTCTGTTGCCAACTTATTGTTTCCTTGCTCAAAAGCTTGAAACATTTTTTGTATATCCTGAGATACTAAATGAGCAGCCACACTGACAACACCCACACCACCCACAGTTAACATTGGCAAAGTCAAAGCATCCTCTCCTGAATAAATGGCAAAAGATGGGGGTGTGACACGGCGAATTTGACAAGTTTGTTCTAAATCTCCACTGGCTTCTTTAATAGCAACGATATTCTCTATTTTTGCTAGTTTTGCTACTGTATCCGCTTCTAGATTGCGACTGGTGCGCCCAGGTACATTATACAACATCATTTTGATATTTGGGCAAGCTTTTGCGATCGCGCTAAAATGCTGATACAGTCCTTCTTGGGGAGGTTTATTGTAGTAGGGAACTACTTGCAGTGTGCCATCTAATCCTAGCTTAGCAGCTTCTTGGGTTGCTGAGATCGCTTCTTGGGTAGAGTTTGAACCTGTACCAGCGATAATAGAAGCGCGGTTTCCCACAGCTTTTTTAACTACTTTAAACAGTTGATATTCTTCTTCCCAAGTCAGGCTAGGAGACTCCCCAGTTGTCCCACAAATCACTAAGCCCTCATTGCCACGCTCTACTAAATCAACCGCTAATTTTTCGGCTATATCGTAGTTAACGCTACCATCTTCAGCAAAAGGAGTCACCATTGCTGTGATTAATCGACCAAAAGGTTCTTTGCTACTCATTACCAATTATCTCTACAAAAACTCATATCTCAATCTAATTACACCGTAGTCATTTTCTGGGATAACTTTAACAAATCTTTCTCTACTAGTAACTCTGCAATCTGGATAGCATTGAGGGCTGCACCTTTACGAATTTGATCCCCACAGAGCCATAATTCTAAACTAGACTCATGAGATATATCTTGACGAACACGCCCGACTAATACATCATCTTCCCCCGTAGCATCTATCGGCATGGGAAAATAATTTTTATCCCAATCTTCGACTAACTTAACCCCTGGTGCAGCAGAGATTAATTCTCTCGCTTTTGCCACATCAAATGGATGAGCAAATTCTAGGTTAATTGCTTCTGAATGCGCCCGCAATACTGGTACACGAATACAAGTAGCAGTTACTCTAATCTCTGGTGCCTCAAAAATCTTTCTAGTTTCATTGACCATTTTCATTTCTTCTTGGCAATAGTGATTATCGCCCAGAGGAGAGTTATGGGGAAAGAGATTGAACGCCAAAGGATAAGGTAATATTTCTGGTTTAGGGGTTTCTCCTTTTAAAATCGCCTGTGCTTGAGTCTCCACTTCTGCCATCGCCCGCGCACCAGCACCAGAAGCCGACTGATAGGTCGATACGACAATTCTTTTAATGGGTTGTACTTTGTGTAAAGGATGGATAGCTACACCCATCAAAATAGTCGTGCAGTTGGGGTTAGCAATAATTCCTTGATGTTGGGCTGCTGCTTCAGGGTTAATTTCAGGTACGACTAATGGTACATCATCATCCATACGAAAAGCACTGGAATTATCAATTACCACTGCACCAGCAGCTACCGCCTTAGAGGCATAAGCTTTGGAAGTAGAGCCACCAGCAGAAGCTAAGACAATATCAATATCTTGAAAAGAGTCATCTTTTACTGCTTCGACAGTAATTTCTTGGTTTAAAAACTTGATTTTACTACCAGCAGAACGAGGAGATGCTAGTAAAGTGAGGTTTTTTACAGGAAACTGACGACTTTCCAGTAATGCTAATAATTCTTGACCTACTGCGCCAGTCGCCCCTAAGACAGCGACATTAATTCCATCAGACAATGACTTCAACCTCCTTCAACACTAAACTAAGTGGCTAGTTAACTGTAAGACATAACATATAAATTTATTTTTCTCGATCCTTACCGAAACATTCCGCTATTTTTGAATAATAACTATTAAAAGTAAATTAGTAGGGATTAAGTTTAGTAGTTCCTTATCATAGCAGATAGTTGATTAATCTCGAGAAGCCAAACAAAAAAGGGAAACAGGTAGACAACTCAAAGAAGACTATTGACGGAATCAAATGTAAGTTTCCAAAGCGACAGAAGGCAAAAGAGTATTCCTATCTTGGTAATTTGTTTTCACCTAAAATGCTACCACTTGCCTCTAGGTAAATTTAGTCAATTAAAAAAAATTTTGTAGGGTGTGTTTTTTTTCAATTGAATATGTTATTGAAGATAAATTATGGCAAGAAATCCACCTATTTAAAATCGCGCTCGCGATTAGCTGTAAGCTATAGGCTATAAGCTTATAGCTAGTTAAAAAATTAAATCAGTTTTGTCTGCATCTTATTAATGGTGACAAGTTAGGCAAAAATAGTATCTGTCAACTACTACATATATAGCTTCTGTATTTTGCGATCGCAAAAGTGGGTTAAATTATTCTGGTTTCAAAAAGCGATCTCTACTATTGTGTTCTAATTATCTACGCCCAAAGATAGATGTATAGATGTGGTTTATCTGCCTAATATTTCTATCTGCACGTTAGCAACGCCACTATGAATCATATTCAGCGTTCTAGCAGCACCAGCAGAAACATCAATAATACGACCTTTAATAAAAGGTCCACGGTCATTGATTCTGACAATTACAGAACGACCATTAATAAGGTTGGTTACTCTGACTTTTGTTCCAAAAGGTAAGTAACGATGGGCTGCGGTTAGACTATTGGAATTATAAACCTCACCATTAGCAGTAAGACGACCGTGAAACTTGGGACCATACCAGGAGGCTTTACCTTGATAAGCTTGTTGTGCAATTTGAAATGTCTGTTCGTTTGACCAAGAAAAAGAACGATCGGCGTTTAAAAAATCTGAATTATTGCTGCTGCGATCGACATCTACTTCGTTTGAAGTAATAGTAGAAGATCGATCTTGTAAGAGATTTCCGTGATTTTTCGTGCTAGCAACACTGGACTGGGGGAATAAAATACTTATAATAGTATTAATTATCAGGGAAAATACAGTTGTGAAATAAATAAATTGTTTTATCTTCATTTAATTTTATAGTTGTATCTGATATGTAAAGGAAGCAGATAGTAGCTGTTTTTATCAATTTCACTTCTTAAAAAGAAAGGAAACCATGAAAAGAAAAATTATCAGAAAATTGTAAAAAACTCGAAAAGTCTTTCAAAGGTAATTCAGCAACCAGTCAAATTAATAAATAATTTGGTACAAAATTAAAAGCAGTTAAAGACAAACAGAAGCTCAATATTGTAAATTTGTCTTGTTTAGGCGAAATAACTGTTATGGACTATAAAGAAGCTGGTGTTGATATTGAAGCGGGACGAGATTTTGTTACCCAAATCCGTCAAGATGTGCAGAGTACCTATAGAGCTGAAGTTTTGAGTGGTTTAGGGGGATTTGGCGGTTGTTTTGAGTTACCCGCAGGTTATCAGCAGCCAGTTTTAGTATCGGGAACTGATGGAGTAGGGACAAAACTGAAAATAGCTCAAGAACTGAGTCACCACGATACTGTAGGGATAGATTTAGTAGCGATGTGCGTTAACGATATTCTCACATCGGGAGCAGAACCTCTATTTTTCTTAGATTATTTAGCAACAGGAAAACTCGAACCTCAAGAGTTGGCACAGGTAGTTAAGGGTGTGGCGGAAGGTTGTCGCTTGAGTGGTTGCGCTCTACTAGGGGGAGAAACCGCAGAAATGCCTGGTTTTTACCAGTTAGGAGAATATGATATTGCGGGTTTTTGTGTAGGTGTAGTGGAGAAAAGTCAGCTTCTAGATTGCTCTCAGGTGGAAATAGGAGATGTTGCTATTGGTTTAGCTAGTGCAGGGGTGCATAGTAATGGCTTTAGTTTAGTGAGAAAAATTGTTTCTTCTGGTGGTTTTTCTTGGAGTGATACGCCAGAAGTTTTAGCGGGGAAAACTTTGGGTGAAGAGTTACTAACACCTACTAAAATTTATGTTCGTTCTGTTTTGGATGCTTTAAAACAAGGAATCACAATTCACGGAATGGCGCATATTACTGGTGGTGGTTTACCAGAGAATTTACCTCGTTGTTTATCTCCTAATCAATCAATTGAAGTGAATTTTGATAGCTGGGACATACTCCCAATTTTCCGTTGGTTAGCAGAAGCAGGGGAAGTTAGCCAGAATGCGATGTTAGAAACTTTTAATCTGGGAATTGGTTTTGTGGTTATAGTTTCATCAGAGCAAGCTGACACTACTAAAAAGTGGTTTGAGTCTCAAGGTATTGCTGCTTACGAAATTGGTAAGGTGACAGAGGGAGATGGTAGTTTAGTTTTAAACTAATTAACTCACGGGGTGACAAGATAATGATTATCATTCTTAAAAATCGACAACATTTATTTGACCATCTCATCACTCTTAATCCTTATCAGACAATACATTTGGGGTGCTTGTCACCCCATCAGGAAGCTAGTCCTTTAGGATACGCCACGTCTGACTAGGACTTCCGATCATTTCTCAAGAAAGGAACGCGCGAGGAGCAATTCAATGAATAATGAGACAGTTCGTAGTTGCTCGTTGCTTGTTGTTCGTTGC
>NZ_LR213978.1 GCF_900659865.1 Hyella patelloides LEGE 07179 | reverse complement strand
ATATCCCAGGCATTGTAGAGCAATAATCTACCACTAAGAGTATTCTCTGCACCCAAGATAATTTTAATGGTTTCAGTGGCTTGAATCGTACCAATAATCCCACATAATGCACCTAAAACACCTCCTTCTGCACAAGAGGGTACCATCCCTGGTGGTGGTGGCTCAGGATAAAGATCGCGATAGTTTGGTCCATCTTGATAATTAAAAACCGTCGCCTGTCCTTCAAAACGGAAAATTGAACCGTAAACATTAGGCTTGTTTAACAGTACACAAGCATCATTGGTTAGGTAACGAGTGGGGAAGTTATCTGTACCATCAACAACAATGTCGTAAGGTTCAATAATTTCTAGCGCGTTAGCTGAAGTTAACGCTGTTTCGTACAGGTCAACCTGACAATAAGGATTAATTCCTAAAATGCGGTTTTTTGCAGATTCGATTTTGGGTTTACCTACCCAATCAGTACCATGAATAATTTGACGTTGTAAATTGGATTGATCGACAATATCAAAATCAACAATACCGATTCTACCAATACCTGCTGCTGCTAGATACATTAATAGGGGTGAACCTAAGCCACCAGTACCAATACAAAGAACACTGGCTGCTTTGAGGCGTTTTTGTCCCTCAAGTCCAACCTCTGGCAATATTATGTGACGGGAGTAAGTTTGATACTCGTCTTTACTGAATTGGATTTCATCCAAGTTGGGATTTAGCATTTTTGTTTTGAACTTTCAAGAATATGCTGGGTGTTCTGAAATTGATAATGAGTAACTATAAATTCAGAACTGATATTTTCCAGACACCATTGATAAGGCGATGCATGGGTTATTTTGTAATTGAGTTTAGTCTTGTGGAATTTATAATTATATAAAAATTTCGTCAGTAATTATCGAAGAAAACTTTAATAACCATAACTTAATCTGACGGGAGGGAATGCGGTCACGGTTAAGAAGCAATCTTGCTCCACGTCCGTCAACAATCGCGCGTCACGCAGGTGGTGCGCTATTCCATTTATCCAAGAGATGGGGACTCCCGTGTTGATGCTCGCTCTAATTTTATCCAGGTGGCTAAGTTTATTTGTTCATTCACAATCAGTAAAAGTAAATCAACCCTGACTTAATTAAACGATGCTTGCTATAAAATTATGGTATTGTGGCAAAATAATGTATCTTAGTTTACAAAAAATAACTCAATTGTGTTACTTGGGTCAATTAATATGAAAATTGGCGATCTCGTTAGGGTCAAAGAATCCGTGATAGTGTACCATCATCCAGAACAAAAAATGCAACCTTTAGATATTAAGGGTATGGAAGGGGAAATAACCAAAGTAATGATAGATTGGCAAGGTAGAGCTATTAGCCCTAATTTGCCTATTTTAGTGAAATTTGAGCAGAAATTTAAAGCGCACTTCCAAGATAATGAATTAGAAATTATTTGAGAGAAAAAATCAGGAAGACAAGGAGAAGAGCTTACAAGGGTATGATTTTGAGATTTAATAGCTGGAATGAGCAAAGGAAATAATAGGTTAATGAGTAATGAGTAATGAGTAATGAGTAATGAGTAATGAGTAATGAGTAATAGGTAACAAGTATCTGTGCAAAATTAATTTAACATTTGGGCAAGTAGCAAGCAAAGGTAATAGTTATCGTTCAGCAATCAACTAATGAGTAACGACGAACGACGAACCGCCGTACAGACCTCTTATTTGAGGGGCTGAATGCGCGAGGTTGCCTCCAAAGTTTACTTGTCCTCGAATGGGGATACGCCCCGTCGCGTCTCTAACCACTAACCACTAACAAAAATGTCACAATCTTGGTTAGGAATCGATCCTGGTCTGGCTATTATAGGCTGGGCTATTTTAGAAGAAGTATCTTGGGGAACGCCATCTTTAATAGATTATGGAACAGTAGAAACCAAAAAAGGATTAACTACCCCAGAAAGATTATTGGAAATAGAACAAGATATTGCAGAATTAGTAAGAGAATTTAAACCCCAAAATATTGCTATTGAAATGCCTTTTTTCAACCGTACCATTAAAGCAGCAGGAGGAGTTTTACAAGCTTTTGGAGTGATTAATTTAGTTTGTTATCGCGAATTAGGAGTTGTCCCTATCTATTTACACCAATCTAGTTGGAAATGTCTGTTAGGTAATGGGAAAGCCGATAAAAAAGAAGTGGCTGCAATGGTACAAGTCTTATTTGATTTAGAAACATTACCCATTGATGATAGTGTAGATGCGATCGCGATCGGTTATGCTGGTTTATCGGGTTTAAGAAATAATATTAGTTGATCTTTGTTAAATTCGTAGGTGGGTGCAATTGCCTATTGGCTCGTTTGCTTGTGGTTAGTGGCTCGTGGTTAATGGTAATTTTCAACTTGCTATTACTTAATAATTAGCCAAAAGTTCCTTTATTCCAACCCCATAGATGTCTTTGAGCATCAGCAAATTCAATATAAACGCGATTAGCAGGAACACCCAATTCTGTTTCAATTTGTTGGCAAAAATCAGCACTCATCGCTTTAGTTTGATCTGGTTTCATAGTGCCAATATTTTTAATTTCTACGAAACAAACAGGGTCTAAAGTACCACCAAAAGTCATAGGAACATCGGACTCAAAAGCAGTCATTACATAAGACTCCGGCTTGCTTAAGTGTTTAGCTAATTTAGCCGATAAGCTCGTTAAAAGACTTTCTACTTTAGCTTTTTCTGGAGTAGCAACTGATGATTGAACTTTAATTAAAGGCATAGTGTTGATATAGAGCTAAAATATGCTGATTGCACAGAAAGCATTTCCTGCCATCAAATTATAGATGATTTTGCTTGTATTATACCTAATCATCTACCACCACCAGCATTCATCTTCAAAACTTGGTATTGCTGAATTGGGATAAGTAGATCAACAAAATTATTTGTATATTGACATCCAGTTATAGATACTTTGCCTATTCTCGATTGCCTTTGTTTGCCCACAGGAGTGCGCCTTCCTTAAAACCTGTAAAAAAGTTTCAGGGAAGTACAATTTTCTTTTGCTTCCCCGATTGCTTCTCTACTAATGACTAAAACTGCTTGTACTTAGACAAGAAATCTACTTTTGTTGTTTAGTTTAGATTTCATCCCAACCACCAACACCAGAAGACATAACATAGCTGGTTACTCCTGCTTCAAAGAAATTAGCTTTAGTATGTCCCGCTTTTTTGGTATCTGAAAATCTTTCTAAATGTTTATAAGGACTCTTTTGATATAACTCATCAGAATACAGAGGTTGTAAACCGATCGCTTTAAGGCGCATATTTGCCAGATACTTTGTATACTGCTCTGTACTCGCGGATGTAATTCCTAAAACATTATCACCGACAATGTGATTTGTCCAACGACATTCATGTTCTACCGCCCGCTCGAACATTTCATAGATTTGTTCTACAGAGTGAGGGAACAGGTGCATTGCTTCTGGTAAGAGCTTTTGATAAAGTCGTACATGGCTCAACTCATCGCGATTAATCATTTTAAAGATATCAGCACTACCTGGCATTAACATCCGAGAAGCCAAATTATAAAAATAAATAAAGCCATTATAGAAATACATCCCTTCTAACAAGTAGTCTGCTAAAAGAGCGATAAAGTAGTTTTCTGCCGTGGGATCATCAATTTGTTTTTGATAAAGTCCAGCAATAAACTCACAACGATCTGCTAAAACATTGTCAGTACGCCAAAATTCATAAACTGCATTTCTGCGATCGCTAGGAATTACTGTCTCGATAATGTATTGTTATCTAAGCCAAAAGGTCGCCCTCTTGACTCGACTTCAGAACGCAGCATGAGACTTTCACCTCACTGCGCTCCTAGCTTACAACAACCGTTGGTTTCTGAGTGGTGTTAGGTTCTTTCCGATCTTGCCGTGATTTTTGATCGTGGCAATGTGCGTGCAACAATTGCAGATTATCATAAGTGTCTTTTCCTCCTTTGCATCTGGGGATCACACGATCTGTTTCCCATATATCTTCAGCCTTGAAGGTTTTGTCGCAGTGTGCGCATTTACCTTTTTGACGTTTGATTAGGGTCAGTTGTCTAAGAGACAGTTCAGGATGACATTGTACTCTTTTTCCCCAATATGCTGTGTTCCCGTCGAATATACTAGCATCGCCTTTAACCTGAATATATCTTTCTTTTTTAGTGTCGTTATGTTTTCTAATACAATATGACCCTATACCAAATAACCATTTAATTTTCGGATTATTATGGTTGAAGAAATATTTTTTAACTACCCATTTCATACCCTTATTGGGATGTCTTCTTTTCGCCCATCTCAGCAACTTTCTAAAAATTAGGCGGTCTAATTTTTCTAATTGCTCAGTTGAACTATAGTATTTATGATAGTTACTAAATCCTCTAATTATGGGATTTAATTTACTAATTAATACTGATTGGGATGCGTTTTTCAGGCTATCAATAACATCAGCAATCTTTCGGTATTGTCTTAGAATTGAATCTTTACTTGGTTGAATCAGTCTTACTAAACCAGTTGCTTTTCCTACCGTATTTTTCTCAGACCTATATGACCCTGTTTCAAAATGTCTTATGTTAAGTCCTAAGAATTTAAATCCTTTCTTAGAGTTAACAATTTGAGTTTTTGCCTCTTTCATTTCTAGACCGATATCTTTAAGGTATTCGTTGATTTCGACCTTGGCTTCTTTAACGATTTCAAGGTCTTTGTGAATTACCACAAAGTCATCGGCATATCTAATGATCGATAGGGTTTTCTTGGTCTTTTTCTGTCCGATAGTACCCCACTTACCTTTGGTGGCATTCCATTCGGGAATACGATATTTCCTTTTGTTCCATAGCCAGTCTTTTAGATGTTCTTCCAGACCGTGTAAGGCTATATTTGCCAGTAAAGGTGATAATACACCACCTTGGGGTGTACCTTGGGTAGTTTTGGAAAATACTTCAGGTTTATTGAACCAGTCAATAGTTCCTGCTTTTAACCAAGCTTTGATTTGTTTCTTAAATTTAGGAGTGGTATCAACCTTATCCAATAGATATTGGTGGTTAATATTGTCAAAACAACCTGCTATGTCAGCATCTAGTACCCATTTATCTATGGACAAAGCGTTATAGATTGCCTTTATTGCGTCATGGCAACTTCTGGCTGGTCTAAATCCGTAAGAATGTGGCTCAGATCGAGCTTCCCATTGAGGTTCGAGGGCAAATTTTAGCAATGCTTGTTTTGCTCTATCTTCCATTACTGGAATACCTAATGGTCTTTTCTCTGTCTTTCCAGGTTTCGGAATCCAAACTCTTCTGGCTGGTTTAGCTTTATTACTAAATTTAAGTTTTAGTGCTAATGCCATCCTATTTTTGTCATTGAGGGATTTAACTCCATCAATTCCTGCTGTTTTTCGTCCTCTGTTATCCTGTGTCACTATTCTTATGGCTAACAGTTTTGCGTACCATGAATTAGTCAGGGTATTTTGAAGCTTTCGCACCGTTCGGATATCACCAACTGTCTCAGCTTTGTAAATCCGTTTTTGTAGCTTAAAAACTATACGTTCAACTTTGACCCAATTAATCTCGTGCCATTGTTGTGTATTGGTTTTTGATTCTGACCTATTAACTTTTAAATTAACGGTATTAGACATTACTACTTACTCCATCTTTACTCTTTGTAAGCCGATTCACGTCAGCATATCTTGAATATTACATTCGAGCATTGGCTTCTTGAATCATCCTTTCTTTCATAATCATGCGGTTTGACACCTACTATATGAATCGACCTCATACAGAGATATATGAAAGGTTACTTCGTTCCTGATTAGTTTTGTTGCGTAACTTTTAGGCTCTACCTATACTCCGATTTCCTATCGAACATCTCATGTGGTGTTTTTCCACATTTGATTATCCCCGCTACCTTTGGATAACCCAGGAAATATGCTTTTTAGCTTGGCGTGCCATCTGTTTTTTCGCCATCAACCGTCACGGAGCTTCATTAGTAGTTCATTTGCATTAGCCATGAGTCACTTCCCTTGCGAGAGCATCATCAACAGCGATGATTTACTCGCGTTTCCAACCCGCTTTAAGCTTTGATAGTCATTCTCTACTTAGGGTTGGGGAGTCACACTGGATGTCTCAGTGGACTGGAATTGTCATTAAAAGAAGAGTCCCGTATATAGAATCTTTTTCTTCTGTTGACTCACCAGTAAACTAATCAAGTTGTCAAGGTTTTATTATGTCTTAAGAATCCGAATGATTCTTTGTAACTTTTTATTAACCTTGCCAGCCGTCTCCTGAGTGTAGAAAACTCAGTTTAGGCTGAACGGAGTCGCACGGTAGCTTTGATTATGCATCCCTTCTTGGGCGATTTGCTCAGCAATGCACAAACTGACTTCAGGCGCAGTGATACAACTTTTGAGATGAGGAAGATTGCAGGTTTGTATCGAATCAAGAAAGGTAAGATAGCTTAAAATTCCATCATAAGCATGGCGTTCTTCGGCGGTCAGATTCCAGTAATCTGTGACATCTTGAGTAAGATCGAGTTTTTGGGGGATCCAAAAATTTTCACGCATTTGCTGATACAAGCCAATCGCCCATGAATAACGGACATCATTGAGTTGCATTAAGTTCGTGGTGTTACCAAACCAGATGGAACGATTTTCTATTGTGTCGTCACCACTGGGGTTAAAAATGGGATTAGGTCGCATATTATCTGCTGATTATTAGCACGAGTCTTTATATTACTTCATCATTAATTTTAGCAACTACACCACAGATGGGGGTTGCTTTGCTTACCTTACACTATAGTAGTACAAAGGGTCTGAATCGTTAGGTAGTGATTTCTCTGGCGATCGCTATTAATGCCGTCGACAAGTCCTGGTAAACTACCAGCAAATATTATAGTCGTTCCAATTAATTTCCTTACGTTCATTGATATCCCACCCAGCGATCGCAGATAAACTACCATCGGGACTAATAGCGATCGCTTGTGGTTGAGTATTAACCTCTACCTGGACTTTAGGAATTAAAGCAAGAATATCAGCCATAATCCTGATATAGTAATATTTATACTTGAATACTTGCTCGTCACCTCTATAATCAAAGAAACAACCCTGTCGGCGATGCCACCATGTTTTGAGAAATGGTGCGCTAAATTTGATGATTTATGGCAAAATCAAGGTCAAAAAAAGGGATTTCGTTATTATTTAGCTGGATTACTGGGAGAAAGTAAACGCAAAAACATTGCTCAAATGACCGATAATATTATCGGTTCTTCATAGAGTAATGTTCATCATTTTATGAGTAAATCTAAATGGTCAGCATCAAAGATAAATGAGCGTCGATTGCAACTGATGAATAAGTGTAATCAAACTAGAATTAGGAATGGTTTTGCTCTGATAATTGATGACTCGGGACACAGGAAAAGTGGAAACTTTACATCAGGAGTAGGACGACAATAAATGGCGCGAAATTGGCAAAATTGATAATGGAATAGTGATAGTTACAACTCATTTGTATGATGGAGTAAGAAGTCTTCCTCTAGACGTTGAATTATATCAACACGCTGATTATTTACCCGAAGGAAAAGAGGATAAAGATTTTGTCAAAAAACCTGATATAGCTTTAAAATTAGTCAATCAAACGCTTAAAAGAAAATATCGTCCAGGAATTGTTTTAATCGATGGAGGTTATGGGAATAATTCTACTTTCTTGAAGGAACTAGAGTCTCTAAAACTCAATTATATCGGTGGTTTAGCCAAAAATCGTCTGGCTACTGTTATTAATCCACAAACAGAAGAAAAACAATCAGAAAAAAGGTTAGATGAAATAATATTATCCTTGCTATCAGAAGATTGGATAGCTGTTACTTTAGAACTTGAGCGACCGAAAACTGTTTGGGTAGCTACAATTTGCGCCGAAATTAATGGTCTTGAAGCTAAAAGAAACATAGCAATCGTCATGAATGCTAGTTCTGTATCTGAAGCTACTGAAATAGATTATTTAATTACTAATAAACAAGGCGATCGAGTAACAGGAGAATGGATAGTTCAAACATTTTCAAACAGAAATTATATTGAAAAGTTTTATAGAGAAGCTAAAGGTTGGTTAGGCTTAAAAGAGTACCAAGTGAGAAAGAAGGAAAGTTTAATTCGTCATTTTATTTTAGTATTTACTGCTTATACTTTCATTGTTTATCAGCAATTAATGGGCGGACTAAGAAAACGTTATGCTAATAAATCGTTAACAACTTTTGCTGGAACTTTAGAAGCCTTTTTAACTGGTATTTCTGACAATTTCTTGGGCTGGCTACAAAATAACATGGAAGTTTTTGCTGAACATAAAGCTAGTCGAGGATTTATCTGGGGCTAAAATCAGGTAGAAATATTATTCTATCTAGATTTCAATTCCTACTATTCACTTTTTTCCTAAAGTCCAGGTACTTGCTTCCCAAAGTTCTACTGCTTTGTAAGTATCGTGAGACTCTACAGAAGATTCAACTTGCTTAAATCCATCAAAATATTTTCCTGATACACCATCTAAGTCAGAAGGCGTTGGTGACTGCGTAATGCTTTTGATGCAAGTATCTACAAAAAAATAATGTTTTAACGATCTGATTTCTTGATTAGCATTCTCTATTCAACAACGCCCAAAAATGGATTGCATTCTTAGTTTTTTTGACAATCTAGCTCGCGGATGGTGAGTAGCTATTATGTTGATTCTCAAGACCATAAAAGGTAGCCTGAGCATAATCAGTGGACTTACCCGTATTGTTCTGGTTGTAGACACCTGCTTTAAAGTACATATATTGATCGCCATCATCGTAGCCACTGTCACTCATATCAACTGACTGAACAACATCTAATTTTCCAGGACGCATAATGGTTACCGTCAGCATATTACCTTCAACGTCAATGTCGTAGCTAAACTTCTCGTCAAAAGCAATACCATCTGAAGGATTCGATGCACTAGAAGACCGACTTCCAATCAGTTCATAATACTGTTCATCCCCTGTTCTTGGCTCATGGGCAATGTAGATAGAACCTTTCGAGTTGTCAGGTAACTTACGATAGTAAAGACGCAAAGGCTCATCATCATTTGCATGAATCTGACCCAGAATAACTCGACCTACTTGGTTACTGTCGCCAGTTGTGGTCACGTGATTAACTGCTAATGTTGCCGTTAATTGACCATCAACACCGCCCGCAGCTTTTTGTGCTGAGGAAGGCGCGCTGCTCAATACCCAGTTGTTTTCGCCGATACCAGTCGTTGAATCACTAGTGTCACCTCGACGCAACATTTCCCGCAACTCAGTTCGCGTATATTTTGTGTTCTGAGATGTTGTAGAACCAGCAACGGGCGATCTGAACACCATGCCACCATCCTCATCCGTGAAGAAGTAATCGCTATCTTCAAAACCATCAGATAGTTGTGATTCTTTGATCTCATCAGCTTTCCCATCCTTGTTGGCATCAACAGGAAGAGTTAGTTTCCAATCAAGGAGGTCAAAATTACCTGATGGTGCGACATCAGGATTCAAAGATGATGGAGAAGGAGTTGGATTTGGTGCAGTTTCCTCAGATAAACGCACCCAGTTGAGATTAAACTCACCGCTTAGAACTTGTACTCTTACAGTATGGTTGCCAGCACTTATTGAACCTAAAGAAGTTGTTAGACTTTGCCAATTTTGCCATCCACCAGTGTTTTCTACAGAAAATGTGCCTAGTCTCTCGCCATCAATTTCCAGATTAAACGTACCACCATTTTTAGGAGACGCTATTCGAGCTTCAGCTTGATAATTTGTTGTTGAAGGGATATTAACAGAATATTCTAGCCATTCACCATTTGCGATCCAACCTACGTTATGACCACCGCCAATATCTCTAGTGCTTTGAATATCGACATCATCATCGCGATATTGGCTACCTAAATTACCTGATGTTGTATCAGAAAAGTTAGTGTAGTCTTCAGCCTGCACCAGAATCTGCGTCGCCGAAGCTTCATTTGGGAAAACCCTCGAACCACTAATCGAATCACCAAATTCATCACTGGAGGTAGCATTAAATTCAGTAGTCTGCAATAAATTTAGTTCCTTAGTACTAGTTTCCGATTCTAATAATGCTAATTCTGAATTACTTTTTTCGATTCCATTGATTAAGTCGCTGGAATTAAAAGTATCAAAAATAGAGCTATTAAGCTGCTCGTCAAAAACAGTTTCTTTCTCTTCCATTAATCTAAGTGGTTAACTTACTATGTTTAGAATAGGATAAAAAAGTAAAAAATGAGATATTCATGAGATTTATTCGAGAACTAACTTCAGAAAATATTAAGCGTCTAAAGCGAATAAGTAGAGAAAGTAAATATTATTAAGTTAGAAACAGAGCCAAATGTCTTATTTTAAGTTATCAAGGATTATTAATTAAGCAGTTAAGGGAAATATTTGGGGTAAGTCGAAAAACTATATATAACTGGTTTACCAAGGGGGAAGATGAAAAAGTAGTTGGATTATATAATAATCAGGGAAGAGGAAGAAAGCCCAAGTTAAATGATGAACAGAAAAAATAGGTAAAGGCTTGGGCAAAAAAAGAGCCGAAGGCACTGTTGAGAGTAGTGGAAAAAGCCAAAAAAGAGTGGGGCATAGCTATAAGTAAAGAAACCGTAAAAAGAGTTATAAAAAAGCTGGAAATGAGATGGAAAAGAATAAAAAGAGGTTAAGTAAATAATTTCATGGCAACACTATGTAACAGCAATCGTAGTCGGGAAGTTTTCAAATTAATCTGATATTGCCACAGGGGATTACAACAAATTTTTAATTGAAGGAACGCAAGAAATTCTCTAACAAATCAATTTGACAAGTTTCTGCAAGATGACGTACTTGTTCGGTGAAAGAAGTTAATTCGGGGTGAGATTTTTCTAGATTATTAGCTCGATCTAATACACCACGAATGTTTCCCATTACTGATAGTTGCTGAAGCAGATTTAATTCTGCTGTGGTTGGAATGGGGATATTTACTAACTCATCTTGGGTAATAGTAATGGTTTTGGGAGCAACATCTTCGGTTGCAGCTTTTGTACCGTTGCTATTAGTTAAATTGGCTAGATCGAGATCGAACCAAAAAATGCTTCCTTTTCCTAGGGTGCTTTGTACTTGAATTTCGCTATCCATTTGACGGACAATATTTTGACTGATGGTTAAGCCTAATCCTGTTCCTTCCGTTTGCAAATTACGATCGTGCAGTGACTCACTGGAGGCGATCTCGCCTAATTGTTGAAATGGTAAGAAAATATCGGCAATTTGGGAAGATGATATACCGACTCCTGTATCCTCAATCTGAAAGCGAATTTTCTGATTGTTGATTTTTGGATCGCAACGCGCCTCGTCAACGGCGAGATCGCTTGAAAAGTCTTGGCTATAACCTACTCTAAAGTTGACACTACCATTTTTAGTGAATTTGATGGCGTTACTCAGAAGGTTTAATAATACTTGTCTTAAGCGAGTTTCATCACAAAAGATTTTGGTGGGTAAAGAAGAGATAATTTGATAGTTGAGTTTGATGCTTTGTTGTATTGCACGAATACGGATTATTTCGACAAGATTATCTAGAAAAGTGCCAAAATCAAATTCTGTTGGCTGTAATTCGAGTTTTCCTGCTTCAATCTTTGCTAAAGAAAGAATGTCATCGATTAAGGTGTGTAGGTGTTTTCCTGATTGATAGATTAGATTGAGATTATTATTTTGTTGTTCTTCGATATCGAGAGTTCGACGCAGCATTTCCGCAGAACCAAGAATGGCATTGAGAGGGGTTCTTAATTCGTGATTCATATTGGCAATAAAGGCTGTTTTTGCTCTATTTGCGGTTTCGGCTGCTTCTTTGGCTTGTTGTAGCTGTTGGGATTGGTTGCGAATTTGGGCGAATAATTCTACTTGCTGAATAGTGACACCTAACTGAATTGCTACTTGGGTTAAGAGACGAATTTCTTCTGGTTGCCATTGACGGGGGTTACTATTTTGATAAACACTAAGTAAACCCCATAAGCAGTCGCTCTGAAAGATGGGAATTACACAGCAGGCTTTGCTTTGAAATTGTTCTAACAAGTTAATATGACAGTCACTTAAACCTGCTTGATATATATCGTCGGCGGTAAATACTTCTTCTAAAGCGCAGATACCTCCTTTGGTTTTTTGGATATGGGTATCGATCCAAACTTTTTGGTTGTTAGCTTCTACTAACTTAATCCAA
>NZ_LR213977.1 GCF_900659865.1 Hyella patelloides LEGE 07179 | reverse complement strand
AAAAACTTAGCAAATTTCTCTGTTATTTTCAGCTTTTTATCTAATTCTGCCAGTAAGACAATTCCTGCATCTGAGGTAATTCTCCCTCCCGTAAAATCAGCTATTATTTTTCTTCCTTTTATACTTCCAAATTTAAATTGTTTTGGGATATGTTCTGTAGAACTAGGAGTCATTAAAGAGATGAATTAAATTTACTTTTATAGTTAAATTATATCTTATTTTATATCTATTATTTTAGAAGTATTTATCGATATAAGGAATATATTTACTTGATATTTATGCCAAGTAAATTGCTTTTTTTAAAGTTTAATTGATTGTGATGCTGACTGGAACTCAAACCACAGACTGTTGTTTTACCGCAGGGACTTAACACCAGGGTCAAACATAGATGCGGTATGCTTTTTGGCAAATAGCGATCGCCTTTTTTGTGAGAAAAGCGGGAATAACGCTACCGTCTTTCAAAGTAACTTCAATCAAATAAATCATTGTTTAAACCTCTCAATAAATCATTGACCTAATCTCTTCCTCGCACCTCTAACACTACCCAACTGCTTCAACGCCATACCTGCAACCAAACAAACCCCACCAGTGATATAGAGTCCTTTGTTACCAGTACCCATACCCACAAAGCGCACGATACCAAAAGCCGTGACTTGCAGCAATGATTATGGGCATTATGACCACATAGTTCGTGTGTTCTGGTTTCGTCAAGAGCTAAAATAACGTTACCCCAAACTTTAAAGCGGGGTTGTTTTCCCAGCGATCGCCTACGTGAGCGTAAATGGCAGTAGTGCGGGGGTCGCTGTGTCCGAGTAAGTCCTGTACCTGGCGCAAATCCGAACCAGTTCTGAGGGCTAGCGTGCCAGCAGTATGACGCAAACTATGTGCCGAAAGAGTTCTTCCAGGGGTGTGTTTGAGGTTGGTAGCGGTGAGGTATTTATCGACGATTCTTTGAATGCTGCGACGGGTCAGCCTGTGACCGAAGTTGTTGCGGGCTACCGAGATAAAGATGGGAGTATGGGGGGTAAATTCTTCTCCTGCTTGCTGTCGGGCTTCGAGATACAATTCTAGCAGCTTGACTAAATCGGGAATTAGGGGAACAATTCTCAGCGATCGCTTGCCCTTAACGCGCAACCCGACATTTCTCCCCCGTCTTATAATATCTCCCATGCTGAGGCGGTGCATCTCGACAGTGCGACAGCCTTCCATAGTCATAATTGCCACTAAAGTCCGATCTCTCAAGGCGGGAATGGATAGTTGGGTGGGAATGGCATTTAAGAGGTGGGGAACTTCGGGCTGTTCGAGATAGGTGATGCGTTCTGCGGGGTCGCGACATTCTCTGGGAGGACTGACACCGAGGGCGGGATTGCTGGGGATGAGTCCTTTTTCGACGGCTGCTGCATACAGTCTTCTGACCACGATCAGTTTAAAGGCAATGGTAGCGGGTTTGTACTGTTTGACTTCGATCAACCAGCGTCGGTACTGCTTGATATCATCTCTGGTAGCTTTTAGGGGTGCGATCGCGCCTCGATTGCACCATTGGAAGTATTTTTTGGTCTGACAGAGGTAGTTTTTGATAGTGTCATCGCTAGCGTCTCCTGCTGCCACGTCTACGTTGAGAAAGTGGGCGAAGCTTTCTATGAGGTTATTTTGAGCGATTGCTGCGGGTTGGGAAGTAGCTAGCATTATACGACGTAAGCAAAGTATTGAGTTTATAAGGGATCGGACGATTATGGATCGTATAACTGTAATTATACGACTCTATGGCGTTACCAGTTACCTGTTTTTCGTTACCTAGAGTTACCACGATCGTTACCAAGGGCGGAAACGACGAAGGCAATGCTACCTGCACTCATGGAAGTCGTTACCAATGCCCGTATGTCTTTGATACCAGATACTAAGGCAAAAGCGATCGCGGTACCGATTACAGATGCCAACCAAGTTTTGAGTAGCGATCTTCTCTCAGCGATGGCAACCTGGGAGTAAGTAAGTTGAGGGGTGGGATGGGAGTCTGTTGGTTGTTTGAGTGTAACTGAGGAGGACACGTCTTTTGAGGTTGCCTCAAAACCGTGAGATGTCCGTTTAGTTTGTTTATCGGGTTTATCGGACGTATCCGATACCGACTGCTTTGGTGTTTTTGTCGTTGAAACTACTTCTGGCTGTTTTAATTCGTTTGTTAGCGGGTGGGCTGCTTTGTCTTGAGCCAGTTCAACATCCCTTTTGGGGATAATGTCTCGTCTTGGCTATGGGCGATCGCATCTACTTCTGAGAGTGCCTGATTTACTTCTTCTTGTAGTCCTGGTAAGTTAAACTGCTGCGTTTTTTCGTAGTAAGCAGTAGCAACAATCTTTCTAGCAGCAATTAGTTGAGCCTCTTTGTCAACTCTTTCTAAGTTAGCTGTTACAGGGTTGGTATCAATAAAATCTTCTTCATTGGAATCTCTGGTATTGACCTCGGTTTTTTCTGAAACGGAGAGGGAGCTTTCTGCTTCGAGTTTTTCCTTAAATTCTTTGACGATGGGGGAAATGTCGCGAGAAGAACCACCAACGCGATCGATTACTGCTCTGACGGTAACGCTTTTTTCTTCTTCCAATAGTTCCTGACAGGCTTGGAAAACTTGCTCTCTCTTATCTTTACTCATAGTGGTAACGGTATGCGATCGATTTGGTAACAGTGGCAACTGCGCCCCTGGTAACGGGCTTAATACTAGGGTACGAGAAGCTTAACTATTTCTTAAACCGTATTTTTACTCAAAATGAATTGAAGTGAGAAATTTTGAGATTAGTTTGGGCAACAAAGTAGGGAAAACGGGAACTTTGATGCAGTGAAATAATGTTGGACAAACAAAAGTTTTTACTTTCAATTGAGCTTTTTCTTTTTTAGTATGGGTTTTCCACTTTTTGGTTTGATATGTGTATTTAGTTCAGTTACAAGTTTTGGATATTTAGTTTTTACAAATTCAAGAATTTTCCTTTTTTCATTTTTATTTGCTTTACTGATTAAAGTAGCAAAAACATGAAATGAAATTTCACTTACTCTATTATCCCTTTCAATCGCTCTGTATAATCTCCAAGCAGTATCGAAATCAGGAGTACATTTCAACAATAAATCTAGAGTAGGTGAGTTGTGTATCACGTCTTTTTTGCACATCAAATTATGTACATACATTGCTTCATTAAAAGCTTCTTTTTTCGTTCTATCAACTTTTTGTAAAATTCGTAGAAAAATACTAGGGGAAAGATTTATTTCTCTATCAATCATTTCTTGATAAACTTGTACAGCATCTTTAAAGCAACTAGTTTGTTTCAAAAGTTCATAGAATGACTTTCTTTGTTCTTCAGCAAATATTTTATTTAAGTTATTAGAATTTTTAGTATAATTACTCTCAGCCTCCTCCAAAACTCTGTTTCTATCCTGAATACTATTTGCCTTCCTAATTAAAGACTCGAATGTACAACTATCATAACTAAGTTGGTATTTAGAAATATATTCAAAAATAGACCAAGCTGTTGTAAAATCAGGAGCTTTTTCGATTAATTTATTAAAGGGATTTATTGTTAGCCCTATTATCTCTGAATTAGAAACCTTTCTCATCATTTCAGAAAAAGGTTTGTTAGCTTGGTCGTAAGTTTCTGCTTTATCAATTAACTGAGTAAAGATGGTTGGTGAAGATTTTTTAATTTTTTTACTGTTCACGACTTCTTGATAAATATCCCAAGCAGATTCAAAGTTAGGCATACTAGCTATTAAGATTCTGAAAGTAGAAGTTGTATGTACAAAATTAAACTTAAGGATTTGCTCATGGACATACATAACTTCTTTGTTGAAATCTACTGGGTTCTCATTAGATAAATGAAATTTACCTAATGTACTTTCAATAAATTTCATATTTGGCTCGAAACCAAACGAACAGTATGAACGAAAAACTTTTATCGCTTGTTCAAAGTTGCTAGTTTTACGAATAAGGCAATAAAAAGTAGGTTCACTAAATTCGATACCTGTATCGAGTAATTTTTGATATATTTGCCAAGAATCTTGAAAATTATCTGCTTTAAGAATTAAAATATTAAAAATGGTTAAATCTGGTTGTATTTCCATATCTAGCATTTTTTGATAAACTTTTTGAGAATCCTTATAGTTATCAGTTTTTCTGATTAAATAATAGAAAAGGCTAACTAAATTGGGTTTAGTCCCTGCACCGAGCAATTTTTCAAAATCAATCCAAGATTCTTCAAAGCTTTTAGTTTTTGATATTATTGATGCATATAATGAATTTCTAGTGTACTTAATATCATCAATATGTTGTAATCTTTTTTTAGCTTCTAGCAGAATAAAATCTCTTTCTTTTCTGTCATCTGTTTTAAGCATTAGATTAGAAAAAGTACAACTATCATAACTAAGTTGGTATTTAGAAATATATTCAAAAATAGACCAAGCTGTTGTAAAATCAGGAGCTTTTTCGATTAATTTATTAAAGGGATTTATTGTTAGCCCTACTATTTCTGAATTAGAAACCTTCCTCATCATTTCAGAAAAAGGTTTGTTAGCTTGGTCGTAAGTTTCTGCTTTATCAATTAACTGAGTAAAGATAGTCGGTGAAGATTTTTCAATTTTTTTACTATTCACAGCTTCTTGATAAATATCCCAAGCAGATTCAAAGTCAGGCATACTAGCTAGTAAGATTCTGAAAGTAGAAGTTGTATGTACCAAACCAAACTTAAGAATTTGCTCATGAACATACATAACTTCTTTATTGAAATCTACTGGATTCTCATTAGATAAATGAAATTTACTTAATGTACTTTCAAGAAATTTTATATTAGGCTCGAAACCAGACGAGCAATAAGAACGAAAAATTTTTATAGCTTGCTCGAAGTTACTGGTCTTGCTAATAAGGCAATAGAAGGTAGACTCACTAAATTCGATATCTGTATCCAGTAATTTTAGATATATTTGCCAGGCATCATCAAAATTATTTGTTTTACTTAATAGTGTATTAAACGTAATTACACTGGGTTCTATTTTTTGCTTCAGCATTTTTTGATATGTTTGCCAGGCATCATCAAAATTATTTTGTTGCTTAATTAAGATATTGAATGTGAACTCATTAGGCTTTACCTCAGCCCGCCTCATATCACATAATAAATTTAAAATTTTATCTCTATCACTTGTTTTGGTTAACAAACTATTAAACGTATAATGATCGGGTTTAATACCAATATGGCGCATATGGTCATATAGCTGCCAAGATAGTTCTTTTTTTGAAACTCTGTATATTAGTTTGCTAGCATTTTCAACAGTTGGATAATAACCAATAATTTCAAACACAAATTCTTCTTCGGATTCTTGATTTGCAATTATTTTTTCGACGTATGCTGATTCAATGCTTATTTTTTTACCTTCGTGTTTTATAAAGCCTAGGCGGGCTAATACTTTAATTGATTGTTTCCATTCATAAGGAGAAACATTTGATTTTACAGGATAATGATTTAGGAGACGTTTCTGAGCGTATTCGATGATAATATCTTTTACTCCTCGATTGTTTCTTCTCCAAAATTCTATACATTTATAACTTCTTAGGATTTCATATTGAATCCTTTCAGCTTTATTATTTTCTCTGTTTTTTTCTAAGTCGATATATCTTGACTTCATTTCAGAGAGAGGAAAAAAATAAGATCCTATAGTATCATCTTTGATAAGACTATCTCGATCTACGTCTAGTTTATCGAGTTTTTTTCTTAACTCTTCATCAAGAGAATTTATCTTAATAGGGGCAAAAAGTGCATTCAACTCATTTCCAAGGCTATCAAAGACCGACTTTACATAAATAGTTCTACATGAAGCGAGTATAATATTATTCTCTGATTGAGCAATTATTTTGACAATCAAATTATTAAAATATTTTTGCTCGATAAAATTATCAATATCATTAAATATATAAAAATAACTTTCATCGTCTTTATTATGATTAATTAATGATTCAATTTTACTGATGTTTATGTCTATATCTTTATTCGCTAAATAGACAGTTGATTCTGAAAAGTTTCTTTTTAATTGTTCTAATATTGTTCTAGATTTACCTGCAAGTGGTTTACCCGAAATAATAACATTTTTTCTTTTTTTTATGAGATTATATATTTTCAGGTCTACTTCTTCTCTTTCCAAATAAATATTCTCTCTGAAGCCATTTCTTTCTTGCGCTCTAAGTCCGAGTAAATCGGAAGGTTGAAGTTCTTTTGCTAATTTGGCTTCAAAAAAATCTTTTGGTAATTCTGGTTTATTATTATTGTCAAGTGAAATACTGTCAATTATTTGATCTTTTTTAGCTTTTTCCAATACTTTCTTGATAGTAGCTAGTGTAGTAAGACCTGGATTTTTTTGTTGTAACTTTGTAAAAATTTCACTTATTGTTTGTATGTCTAGTTTTTTAGAATAAGTCAAAAAATCGGTAACGGTAATAAACAAAGATTGATCGTCTGCCAAATGCTCAGTTGGAAATCCGCAATCTTCAAGAACTGCTAAAAACAGTGATTTATTTTGTTTATAAGCAGAGACTAAATCAGACCTAATATCTGCTTCGTAAGTACTTAGATGTTTTTCAAATAAACTTGTCATCAATCTTGATTTACACTTGTATTTGACTAAGAAGTCTTTCGCGAAGTAAAGAAGTAACTACCTGCAAGGATTTGTTACCAGGATTTGCTTCACTTAAAGAGCTAAATATCTTTACTTGTTGATTTAGCTCTAGAGCAGAACATCTTGTTAAGAAGTGAAAAACGATTACCTTGGGAGCATTGCCTTGAGAAATTGTCTCAAGGGGAAAACCTGCGCTGCCAATTGTTGCTAGAAATAAATTAGGGTCTGCTGAATATAACTTAGAAATCTCATCTGTTAATATTTTCTGAGTAATAAATCCATTTTCTTCTAATATTCCACTGTGATGACTTATTAAATTTGGAATTTTATTTTCTAAGGTCTGTAAATTTGATAGTAATTCTCTATTTTGAAGAATGATTTCTGCGATCGCCTGTATTCCTAAAATTAATTGTTCTCTTAATTCTTGTATTTCCCCTTTAGTTTCAAATATTTGCTCAAGAGCTTCGCGGGTAAGGTTTTGACCATTTAAAATCATCTCGTCAAGTTGAGCTTCACGTTGTTCTGTTTTTGCATCATCGTAAAATCGAAGATAAGCCTCTATAGGAAAACCAAAGCGACCACTAAGCGTTGATAGTGCTTTTAAGGCTGGACGAGTAATTTTCGACATATATTTGTTTCGCTTCAGTAAAAATACTAATATAAGCTAGATTGTATTAAGTTTTTATCGTCTAAGGCAACTATATTGCTTTCTCGTGATTCCTCCTTGCCTTTATTTCCTCTTCTGGAGTGCGCCGACGCAGCATAATACCCTTTTACTTGTGAGAATTTGTGAGAGTAAAACTAATTATTTGCTGGAGTTTTCTAGTTATTTCCTTTTTTTTACTCTCAACTTGAATAACTAGAGCTTCCAAACTCTCCCCCTGCTGCCACATACTCAACATCTGCGTTGTCGAACCATTACCAAATTGGTAGTCTATTTCAATAAGCTGACGTTGTTGACTGTAAGTAGCTAATTTAGATTGAGCTAGAACATACTCTCTCTCTGCTGCCTCATATTCCAACACCAAACCCAAAACCTCTTCTCGTAACTGGGATTTAACCTCGGCTTTGCGCCTGTGCAGATTAGCTCGATATGCCTCTAATTCCCCACTCTTGACTTCCAAATCGGCGATCGCTATATTATCCCTCTGCACGTCTCCCCCACCGAGAATATTAGCTGCAATACGTAGGGGGTCGCTTGATATGTAGTTAGTCCAGCGTTTTTTAGAAGTATGGTCGATTCGTTTTTCTGCCACAACCAACCGCTCGTCAATCAGAGCAATTTGTTCGTCTAGGGTGACTAATTCGGGAGAATTGGCGATCGCTTTGGCTGCCAATAGTTCAACACATTCGCTACTGCTACTCAAACAGGGTAACTCTAGGTAATTAGGGTTGGGCTTGGGTGCTTTGTTTAGCTTCTCTATCTGGAATTGGTTTGCTCGTGCTGTTGGCGACGGTTGGGCGATTGTCATTGACTGCCAGAGTAATAACGGCAGTGAGATGATGGTCAGATTGACCAGTCCATTTAACTTTTTTGATAGTGCCTTCATAGGGTGCGCGTACTGTCGAGAGTTGGTGAATTTGGTAGTCGAGGGTTTGTATTTGAGTCTCAATTTGGGCTTGGCTGTATTCCCTTTCTGCCAGCAGTCGCTCTCTCTCTGACTTCTGGCGTTGTATGGCTTGATGCTGTTGTTCAATAGCGATCGCCCGTCGGGTCTGTTCTAGCTGTCTTTGATATTCGATGTATGCCCGTCTTTCTTTAGCAGTAGTAAGTTTGCTTTGGGCTACTTCTAGCTGAATTTGTGCCGACTGTCGGGCAGCTTCGAGATTGGCTAGATTAGCTTGTTCGTGTTCGAGGATGAGTTTGATGTCGCCACCTCCCTTAGACCGATGACTGGGGAAAGCCCGAAGTTGGGTGAGCGAGTCAATCTTTTTCTGCTGTAGAGCGATCGCTCGTTCGGCTTCGGTTAACTTTTGCTGTTTGAGTTTGATAGCAGCTTCGGCTTCGGCATAGGAAACAGGAGGTAACGGTCTAATTTCGGGGATGGTTCTGGGCTGGGGAATTGGGGTTAAGGGCAGGTTGAGTTTTTCTAAGGATAGCTGTAGCTGTTTTTTCTTCGCCTGGAGGCGGTTACGTTCGGATACGCGATCGCTCAATATTTGACCTGCGCTTATCTTGTCTCCTGGTTTTACCTTGAGGTCTTGAGGATTGGATAAAGTAAGTTCGATTTTGATATTGCGGGGTTCTAAACGATTCTTTCTTCTTTCTGGTATTGGGGTCAGAGGGGTTATGGGCGCAGTAACCGAAGCAATGGCAACATTTTCGCTTGGATGATTGTTAAAAGGTATGATTTCACAGCCGACTAAACTAACCATGATTCCTGCTGCTGCCAAATACGACCATGTTTTTACAGGTAGTAAGTTCGGGCGATTGAGGGAATCATTATTACTAGAATTATCTTCTAATTGGTTCAACTGAAAACAGTTTACAGTAGATAATTCCCGTTCGATTGTTTGGTTACAAGGAACTGGTGAAGCTTCGCCCAAAGCGATCGCTCTTGAGGTACTGACGATATTTATTTCGCTACCATTTCCATTACTCAGATCATGTTTAGGTAGTAACAAATCAGAATTCTGACGATATTTTTTCCACTTAGAAATTAGTTTGCGGGAGCAGCCAACTCCTGTAGTTTCTCTAACGTATTCAATAAGTTGGTTATAAGAAGCGTCGAAGGGTGCGTTGTCGAGTGCCTGAAATACCTGTTTGATTCTGCGCCAGTGTGGAGTGCCTGGGGTTGGGAACTGTAAACAGTTTTCAGTAGAGATTGAGCGATCGCTTTGGCTACGCGCAATGTAATCGCTGTTTGGTGATATTGACCGTTTAGAAGCTGGTTGAATATCAGCCCTCACCCCCAACCCCTCTCCCAAGTTTGGGCGAGGGGAGCAATTGATGTTTGCAGAGAGATTTTGCAGCAGATTTTTGTTGACTTCGGTATTGAGCCAATCGGGAGAGCGATCGCGGAGTAGCTTTCTAACTTTCTTCAGCATCTTCTAAGCGTTGGTAATAGGGCTGGATTTCTAATAGCTCTGCTTCTTTACCAAAGCGACAGAGGGCATTTAGGGGTTCTAAAGCTGCTACTTTCTTCTCGGCGAATCTGAACTTTTTGGCTACTTTGGAGCATTCAGTCTGATCGACTGGTAAAACAATTTTGGTGCTGGAGTTGCCAATGACATCAGCAGATAGATGACGTTCGGATTGAGAAGCCATAACTAATGACAAGCCGTACTTTCTACCGTCTGCGATTATGCGATCGCAAGCACTACCTTCTTTTTTGGGCATTTCCTTGGCTTCATCAATGAATAGGAAGGTGCGAGGAAGTCTGCCCTGTATCTCTCCCTGTAAGCGGTGTTGGTTCATTAGTTGCCATGCTAGAGACTCAGCAGCGATCGCTCTTAGTTCGGTGGGTAGTTTGGATAGATCGATGCGAATCAGCTTCTCGTTAAACTCTGGTTGGGGACGGCTGAAGACTCCATACTGAAATGTAGCAGCTAGCTTGAGTTTAAGTTTCTGGCTTTCTTTGCATTCGGTTCTGAGGGTAGTTTGGTTGAGGGGTGGTTTGTGTAGCTGAATTAGGTAGTTTTCGAGTTTGATTAACTCCTGCCAGTCAGATAGATGTTCGTAATAGCGAATTTCTACTGTTTCCCCTGGATAATGGTCTTTGAGGAGGTAGCGAATGTGGTGGTGTCCGTCGATGCGTTTTTGGATGTCTCTAGCTGCACCAATGTAAACAAGTTGGTTTTGATGGAAGATGAAATAGATACCACTGGCGTTAGGCTTGCCCACTGGTAAATTCCTAAGCTGGATACTTTCGGCTAGTTCTTTCTTCTCTTCATCTTGAAATGCCGTAGCTACTCGGCGGTTCAATTCCTCTTCAATATCATCAAAGTTAGGAGGTTCTAAACTCCATGTCTCCTGTCGCTCCTGAACTATACCCCGCTTGAGATAGCAGGTTTTAATAATTTCAATCAGCATCCCTTCCTGATTGGGACCAAGACGCAGCGATTTCTTCAAAATTCCCGCCATCTGAATCGCCTGTAAATTAGAACCTCCCCCTTCAGGGTCGAGATTAACTACCAGAGGATTGATACCGTGAGGGGATGCCATGTGGATCGGATAGCAAGTCTCACCGATAATCTCTTGGTCGCCGTGAAAATCTAGCAGAATAACCTGCATCTCTGGGTAGGTGGTATGGAGGGAATAGGCGATCGCCTTGAGGGTCTGCGTCTTCCCACTACCAGATGCGCCAATGGCTACGATATGCCCGTTGGGTAAGGCTTCAGGATTCCAGTAATAACTCTCTCCCAAGTGAATACCTGCATCTTCCGTCGATGAGGTGTTGTTATTCTGTAGTGGTTTGAGTACTGGTGTAGGTAACGGCTTTTCTTTACGGGCAAACATAGAGCGAGGTATTATTTAGGGGTTTAATACCTGTTATCGTTTATGGTTGGGGTTTTTGGGTGTGATCTGAGGTTGAGAATGAATAACTTCAGGCTAAAATCTGTAGGTTAAATAAAGTTTTAAAGAGCAGCAATGCCGATTCCCCCAGAAATACAATCTTTTATCGAACGTCTAAATTTAGAACTGGAAATAACGGAAAGGGAAGCAGATGAAGGTTTGAGTTTAGTTAGACCTGTTTTATCCAATTTTCCCGATAACGTTAGGTTGATTCAGTTTGTAGCTCTGTTTAACAATGGTTTACTGTTTGTAGAAATTTCCCGCAAGAGAATACAAGCGATCGCAGAACGTTTGAATGCACCCGATATCACGAGTGCAGAAATTCAAGAAGCAGGAGAGGATTTAGGAATGTTATTGGGACAGTGTATGGAAGCTAAAATAAGAGGCAAAAGAATTCTCGATATTCTAAAGGATTTGGCATGAAGAAACTACCCGACGAGAAAACCCTAGACGAACTGCTGGATTTGGCGAAGGATTTTGAACAACAAGCTCTTTCTCTGTACGAACGAGCTACGGAAATTGATGAAAAATGGCGGGTTCGTTTAGAATCTAAGCGTAAAGTGGCAATTCAAAAGTCTGATGGTGAATCTGTTTGATTGTTTTGGTTAGATTATGCCTAGCAGATACAAACAAATTTACTAATTTGAAATTGAGCGAATAGATTTGATAAATCTTTCTTTGTTTTCTTGTTGTCGTTTAAGTTCAACTATTACATATTCAAAAATTGATAATAGTTGAAAAGCTGTTTGAGTGCATTCATCTTCGCTTTTTCCATGCACACCATCGCTTAGAAGTTCGTACATCAATTTTAAGGGATTATGACCCTTAACAATTATTGATTGAGGTACAAATTTATAAGCTAGCTTGAGCTTATTATCTAATACTTTTCCTTCCTTAATGCTAATAAGTTCTTTGATACTTTCCTCTGGATCATTATCTTGTTTTTTAGTTTCGATAATTAAGTCAATAATGCTATTTACCTGATTTTCCAGAATACGTCTCATATATGCACAAGCACCAAGTCCGTAGGGAACATCCCATTTTGGCAAAAATAGGGGACTTGCGCAAAAATAAACTACCAT